>JAGQSI010000011.1 GCA_020439605.1 Acidimicrobiales bacterium
GACCATAGGGCGCTAGCCGCGGGTTTGACCGTTGCCACGAACGATGTATTTCGCGGTGGTCAGTTCACGCAGGCCCATCGGCCCTCTCGCATGGAGCTTCTGGGTGCTGATGCCGATCTCGGCACCAAAACCGAACTCCTCGCCATCTACAAAGCGCGTGGATGCATTTACCACCACAGCCGCGGCATCCACCTCGGTTGTGAATCGGTCTGCTGCTTCGATCGAGCGTGTAACGATGGCCTCGCTGTGGCCCGAGCCATAGCGGGTGATGTGGGCTATGGCTTCGTCCAGGGAGTCCACCACTCGAACTGCGAGTTTCAGGTCCAAGAATTCGCTGGCCCAATCGTCATCGGTGGCCGCGGTAGCTGTGGCTATTGCGCCACACACAGCGCTGTCACCAACTATCTCCACACCCTCAAGCGCAGACTCGACCAGCGGCAAAAATGCGTCGGCCACATCTCGATGAATGAGGAGGTTCTCGGCCGCGTTACACACAGATGGCCTCTGCATCTTGGCGTTGACGATGATCCTTTGAGCCATCTCAAGATCTGCGTCTGCGTCCACGTAAACGTGACAGTTGCCGTCTCCGTCTATGACGAAAGGAACCGTTGCGTTCTCTCTGATCGAAGCGATGAGCGACGCGCCTCCTCGAGGAATGAGACAGTCGATGTAGTCGCGTTGGCGCATGAACTCAACTGCTGCTTGGCGAGATGTGTCCTCCACGAGCACCAGTGAGTCAGCGGGCAACCCGACCTTCTCGTAGGCCTCTCTCAGCACCGAAGCAATCGCAGTGTTCGAGGTGATCGCACCCGAGGAACCGCGAAGGAATGCCGCATTGGAGGACTTGAGGCAGAGCCCTGCAGCATCGGAGGTGACATTGGGGCGGTTCTCATAGATGATCGCCACAACGCCAAGCGGCACCCGCACCCTCGAGATACGGAGACCGTTGGGTCGCACCCAACCATCGAGCACCTCACCCACCGGGTCACCCAAAGCCGCTACCTGGCACAGCCCGCCGGCCATTGCCTCCACCCGATCGGCGTTGAGTCGGAGCCTATCGATCACTGTTGGGCTCACACCATCTTCGGTTGCCCTAGCAACGTCGGTGGCGTTTGCCTCCAGGATCTCATCGGTTCTGGCCACGAGAAGCTCAGCGCCAGCGAGCAACGCCTCGTCCTTCTGGCTGGTTGAGGCAAGTGCGAGCAGACGGGAGGCAGCTTTGACGCGCTGGCCCAGCTCAGGAATGGAAGTTAGTGAAGCCACGGCGAAAGAGGCTACCCGCACCTTCCAAAGACCCCTAGGGTTGCAGGGTGCCATCTTCCCCCGACCAGGTTTCTGTGCGCCACGCTCAACGCGATGACCACAAGAAGCTTGGTGCTGGATTGGCCAGAGCATTTGAGACGGACCCGCTCTGGCGCTGGCTGGCACCCTCGGACAACTGGCCCGACGCCGCAACAAAATGGTTTGGTACCTATTTGAAGTTCCAGATCGCCCACAGCGCAACCGTGTTGAGCGATGAGCAGTCCCGAGGTGTCGCCGTGTGGCTACCTCCGGGGCAGTGGAAAGGCACGTTGGGTGAAGCCACAACGCTTCTGGCACCTTCGCTTCGACTCTTCACAAAGCGCACGATCGTTGCTTTGAAGTTCCTTGCCGAAGTGGAACGTCGCCACCCAACACATCAGGACCATTGGTATCTCGGGTTGTTGGGCACGGACCCAGCCCACCAAGGAAGTGGCGTAGGCGCGGCTTTGATCACAGAGGTGACCTCGCGTTGCGACATCGAGGGGATCCCCGCATTTCTGGAGTCGTCGAACGAGGACAATCTTGGCTACTACGCTCGATTCGGCTTTGTTGTGATCGACGAGATCCAAAAAGGCGACAGCCCTACCCTTTGGCAAATGTGGCGTGACCCCAGGTAATGAATGCTGAGATGATTGGACCATGGTGAGTCAGCCTCGACAGATGCAGAACGCGGTAGAGGCCTTCATTGCCGAGGTGGCAGTTGCGTTGCGTGACCTCATGGATCAACTTCCGGGCCAAGATGGCAGGCTGGCAAGACAAGATGCCGCAACCGAGGCATTCAACCTCGTCACAGCGTTGATAGATGTGGACAGGACCCATACGGATGACGAGCTGTGGGGTGTCATCTTCGCTTTCGGTCGTTGGATTCCAGATCAATTGTCACGTGCCAAACCCGATGACCTTCGTCGCAGCAGCTTGCTGGTGGACAAGGCTGCTTGGTTGAACCGACCTTCGGACATGTTCGAGGTGTTTGTAGCTGCGGACAAGCGCTTTGGCACCTCCCACAGTCGCACCTATTACGACCGGGCGTTGCACCTTGCTTTCACGGTGGCCGCGTTGGAAGCGGCGCCGTCTCGCTCAGAGTTACATGCGATAGAAGCCATGCGCTCGCAGCTTCTCAATGCGATGGACGGACTCCCATCATCCCCACGGCCTCAGCCCGGGGCCACCTCTGGGTCCGGTCCCGCTCAAGACACGTCTTCACTTGCACCCAACGCTTCGAAAGAACCGGGGGAACCGGATGAACCCGCCAAGCCAGCGAGACCCATCGAGGAGTTGCTCGCTGAGCTAGATGATCTTGTTGGTTTGGAAAGCGTCAAGTCCGAGGTTCGCCTTGTCACAGCGCTTCTTCAAGTTCAGAAACTTCGCGACGAACGCGGCCTTCCCACCAATCCCCAATCCCGACACCTGGTATTCACCGGCAATCCCGGCACCGGCAAGACCACGGTGGCGCGGCTGCTCGCCGAGATCTACCGCTCACTCGGAGTTGTGGAGAAGGGACAACTCGTCGAGACGGATCGATCGGGAATGGTCTCTGGTTTCGTGGGTCAAACTGCGCTGAAGGTGATGGAGGTAGCTGATCGAGCTACCGGAGGGGTTCTGCTCATCGACGAGGCCTACGCCCTTGCCAGAGGCGGCGAAAATGACTTTGGGCGCGAAGCAATAGACACGTTGGTGAAAGTCATCGAGGACAGACGTGACGAGCTTGTGGTCATCGCCGCTGGCTATCCAGACGAGATGGCGGACTTCATTGCCGCCAATCCCGGTCTCGCGTCTCGATTCCCAAAAACCGTGTTCTTCCCTGACTACAGCAACGATGACTTGTGGAAGATCTTCACCAGCATCGGCAACAAAGCTGGCTACAAGCCTGACGATGAAGCAGAGGCGAAGGTCAAGGCTTGGTTCGAGTCCGTTCCTAGAGACAAAGGCTTCGGCAACGGTCGCCTAGCCCGCAACCTTTTCGAGGATGCTGTGGCCAGACAGGCAACACGAGTGGTTCAAATCGAGAACCCAACCGATGAGCAACTGACCACGCTCGCTGCGGCAGATATCGCGGAGATCGGTGAAGGCCCTCGCCATTCGAACACCGACGACAAAACAGAGTCGCAACCATGAGAGAACGAGTTCTCGCCGTGGTTGGGGCGCTTTGCCTCATAGCCCTAGCAATAGTTGTGCGCGGCGCTTTGAGCGACAAGGACGAATCCGGGCCAGACTCAGATTCCAATTCATCGGGTTCGGACCTGCCCGTTGTGGCATGTACCGAGGACCTGATGTCGATATGTGATCAGTTGGCCAAAGATGACCACATAGCCAAGGACCCACCCACGCTTGAGCTTGGTCAGGATGTACCCGATGGGGTCAATGCCTGGATCACATGGGATCCAGCCCCTCGGATCGCTGGATTTGCGATTTCGCAGACCAACCCTAGGAGTGTGTGGACCCACGTCTACGGGATTGCCGAGGCACAACTGGCGGCCGCTGGGACAAGCACCAGTCTCCAATCAGCCTGTGGACCAACCACAAAGTGGAAATGTATCGCCGAGTTCGTTGCTGACGGTTCCAACCCGATCGGATTGGGTTCACCAACCACCTCCGAAGGTCTTGCCCGGCTCAATCCAGTAGCAACTGCACTGATCGGCGAGGAATCCGATCGAGCGTTAGAGCTTCGACCCGCAATCAAATCACCTCAGAACGGCCAGAGCGATGCGCGAACCATGTCTCGTGAACTCGTCACACGGCCGGGGGCAGTCTCGCTTGTAGTAGGCCCGGTTGGGCTCCTTCGTCCAGATGCTGAGTCCGAGGGGGGCAAGAACCGCAAGATCAAGGTAGAGCTACCCACCCCAGAGGCTGTGGCCAACGTCGTACTGGCTACCAAGACCGACAACATCGACTCAGAAGGTCTCTGTAAACGGCTCACGCAGACCCACCTCGAGCCGCTTGGGCTGCGCGCTGCTTGCGGAGCACCTGAAATAGACGAGACTAGAGCAGGATTTCTTTTTCAGATCTGGAAACGGTTCAAATGACTACTGCATCAACATGGACAAGGCGGGCCGCGTTTCTAGCCGCCAGCGCTCTCATCATCACGGGATGCGGCGGGGGTGGCTCCAATGAGGATCCCAACGCCAGCGACGACCCCTTCGGCGATCCCGGCAACTGCACGGTGATCGAAACCGCTGTCAGTTCCGAGAAGATCGATCTGATGACGGACCTGGCCAAGCAGTTCAACACTTCTGATGAAGCCAAATCCGATGGCGGATGTGTATTTGTCCGTCCGTACTCAAAGGCTTCGGGCGGCGCCACCACCGCACTAGCCGAAGGCTGGGATGAGTCCGCAGATGGTGCCAAGCCCGTGATCTGGTCACCGGCTGCTTCAAGCTGGGGTCAGATACTCAACCAACGCCTGGCCAACGATGGTCAGGGCGAGATGGTGTCGGCAAAGCCTGTGTCTTTCATGCTCACCCCGCTGGTAATCGCCATGCCAAAGCCAATGGCCGACGCATTGAACTACCCCGAGACTCCAATCGGCTGGGCCGACATCGCGGAACTCTCCACCTCGCAAGAAGGCTGGGCCAAGTACGGCCACCCAGAGTGGGGGGCGTTCAAACTCGGCAAGACCAATCCCAATTTCTCGACCAGTGGCCTCTCCGCACTCATCAGCCAGACCTATGCCGCAACAGGCAAGACCCGTGATCTCTCCACCGAAGACCTGAACTCAGCCAAGGTCAAAGACCTAGCCAAACAAATCGAATCCTCAGTGGTTCACTACGGCGACATCACCATGACCTTCCTCAACAACTGGTATCGCACGGACAGATCCGGTACTTCGCTGCTATATGCCTCCGCAGTGGCAGTGGAGGAGAAGTCGGTCGTGGACTACAACTCCGGCAACCCAGATGGCGTTCTCGAACCCGGAGAAACCCCACGCAAGCCGAAGGTCCCGCTCGTTTCGATCTACCCCAAGGAAGGCACGCTCTACAGCGACAGCCCCCTATATGTCCTCGATGCCGAGTGGGTGAGCGAGGCGCAACGAGACGGCGCTCAAGCGTTCATCGAGTTCGTTCAACGTCCAGAGGCCCAGCGCAAGGTGCTCGACTACGGGTTTCGACCAGCTAACCCCGACGTTGCGGTAACCAGGCCAATCGTCAAGGAGAACGGTGTAGATCCGTCGCAGCCGGCCAAGCTTCTCCAGGTTCCGTCGCCTCCGGTCATGATCGATCTGCTCGATTCGTGGCGTAACAACCGCAAGGGAGCGCGGGTACTTCTCGTCCTCGATGTTTCTGGATCGATGGAAGAACCTGCAGACCCAGAGGACCCCAACGGGGAAACAAAGCTTGACCTTGCCAAGAGAGCCGCTATCGAGGCACTCGGCGAATTCAACAGCACGGATCAAGTTGGTCTTCGGGTGTTCACCACCAACCTTGGACCAAACGAGGACCTCAACTATCTAGACGTGCTTCCCGTGCAACCAATGTCCACCAACCGCGAGAAGCTTCGTAACCAGATACGCAACCAGATTCCTCAATATGGAACGCCTCTCTACGACGTCACCCAGTCCTCGTTCGAAGAAATGACCAACTCCTATGACAAGACGTTGATCAACGCTGTGGTCTTGTTGACAGACGGAGTAAACGACGACGGCGACACCAGCGATGACCGCCAGCAGTTCCAGAGCCTGATCACATCGCTACAGAACTCGACCAGCGGTGAGAACTCCAAGCCTGTGCGCGTGTTCACTATCGCCTATGGCAAGAGCGCCGATTTCGACACTCTCGAAGACATTGCTCAGGCATCAAATGCCGCCGCATACGACGCCAGCGACCCGGCCTCAATCAACAAAGTCTTCGTGGCTGTGCTGTCCAACTTCTGATGAGGAACTAGAACGGTCACGTGGCGTCGCTCAGTTTTCGAGATCGATTCTTCTCCCCGCAGGTGGGACGTGTTGTCACGTCGCCCTCTGCCATCTTGGCGCTCGGCGCAGGAGCTGCAGTTGGGGTGTTGGCAACAATCTCTACCGGAGGGTTGGCCGCACCAATTGTTGCTGGCATCGCCGGTGGCGCCTTGGGCTATGGAGGACGGGTTGCTCTGGCCATCCCCAAGAAGGGCAAAGGCCCCGAGATAGACCCTTTCGCCGTTGATGAACCTTGGCGCTATGCAGTGAGAGATGCGATTCGGGCCAAGGGCCGACTCGAAACAGCTAGTAGTTCGTTTCGCAAGGGACCGCTCGCAGACTCGATGGTTTCACTATCAGCGCAGCTCGATGACGCGGTAGAAGAGGTTTGGCGCGTGGCACAAGGAGGCCAGCGCCTATCGGAAGCACGCAAACAGATCAACGATCGTGAAGTCCGCTGGGAGTTGCAACGAGCAGAAGCCAACGAGCCAACAAGCGAAGCTGGCCAAGCCATCAAGGATCAGATCGTAGAGTCGTTGAACCAGCAACTCGCATCGGCCAAACGAATCGATGACCTGCTCAAATCCACCTTTGATGAGTTGACCCTTCTCAACTCTCGACTTGATCAGGCGGTAACCCAGTCCGTGGAACTGTCTGTCTCGAGCGACCGGAGCACAATTGGTCCCGTCGGCGCTGATCTCACTGCCATCGTGGACCGTCTTGGAGCGTTGGGACAAGCGATGAACGATCTCTCTCAGGTTCCGTCTCCCCCGCCTCCTGCGCCACCAAACCACTCGACCCAGACGTGACGGATACTCCGACCAAGCCAACTTTTCGGCCAAGGACTATCGGCGCCCTTGGTGCACCAGAAGCGCTGCCTCCTCTGGAAGATTTTGTAGACCCGTCATGGCAACCTTCCAATGTTGGCGCCAGCTCGGGGCGGGGGCTGCTTCGAGCCAACCTGATCGTTGCGAGCGGCACCATGGTGTCGAGGCTTACGGGCCTGATCCGAACGTCTCTGGTGTTCGTTCTGCTCATCGAGGGTCTCAGCGACGCCTACCTCGGGGCCAACAACACCCCAAACATGATCTATGAGTTGATCCTCGGTGGAATCCTCACAGCATCGTTAGTGCCGCTATTTACCGACGACCTCGAACGAGGCGATGGGAATACAGCTACCTCGGCGATCATCTCGGTCGCACTAGTTGCGCTAGTTGGAGTAACACTCATAGGCCTAGCAGCAGGGCCTCTACTGATGACCTTGTTCTCAACCGGGTCCGCAGACGCCACTCGTGATGAATACCTGAAGGTTGGCGTTCCACTGTCGCTGTTGTTCGCTCCCCAGATCTTCTTCTACGGCTTGATGGCGGTGTGGTCCGCTGCGCTCAACGCCCGCCACCGCTTCTTGGCTGCTGCTTGGGCACCTGTGCTCAACAACTTCATTGCCATTGGAACCCTCTGGTACGCCCATTCCCTGGTATCAGGAAAACCCTCGCTGAAAGATGCTGTCGAGAACCGCAACATCGTCTGGGTACTCGGCATTGGCACTACTGCTGGAATTGTGGTCATGGCATTGGCGCTATATCCAGCGCTTCGTAGAAGTGGATTCAGGTTCCGTTTCAATCCTGACTTCAAACACCCGTCGGTACGAAGAGCCATACGGCTCTCGGCATGGACATTGGGATATGTCCTCGCCAACCAGGTAGCCGCCATCGTCATCCAGATCCTCGCCAAGCCCGGATCCGGTGACGTCACCAAATACCAGACCGCGTTTCAGTTCTTCCAGCTTCCCCATGCGCTTCTTGCGGTATCGATCATGGTCACCTTCGAACCGCTCCTCGGACGAGCCGACGCGCGCGACGATCTAGATGGCTACAACACCCAGCTACTCCTAGGGTTTCGCCTAATAGCCCTGCTGATTATCCCTGCTGCGGTTGGCTACGTAGCTCTTCCTGGCGGACTGTCCGCCAGTCCGTTCGACCCCACCGACGGACTACTTGCAGAGGCCTTCAGCGTGCTGGGCGTAATTGCAGCCTTCGCAGTTGGGCTGCCCGGATTCTCAACCTATCTATATGCACTAAGAGGCTTTTACGCCAAGAAGAACACTCGAATTCCGTTCTTCATCAACTGTGTAGAGAATGCCATCAACATCGTTCTAGCTGTTATCTTCGTTCGGCTGTGGGGCGTTATCGGCCTTGCGCTCGCATTCGGAGCCGCATACAACATCTCGGCGATCATCGCAGTTGGTTCCCTGACCCGTCACAGCCCAGGGTTCGACTGGAAGGGTCTCGGCTCCACCTGGCTTCGTCTGCTCGCTGCCGCCGCGATCATGGGCGGTTTTGTCTACGGGCTGATCACTGTTCTGGCACCAGCTACTGCACTAGCGCTGATCCCTACCGTCGGCGTCACCATCCTGGTTGGAGCAGTGGTCTACTTCGCCAGTATCTATGTGTTCGCGGTTCCGGGCGTTACCGAGATGCTTTCTCGACTGCCAGTGCTTCGCAGATTCGCCTGATCCGAACACATCTGCACACAACAAGCCCATTGCTGACCTAGCATGCTCGCATGATCAAAATGTTCAAACGCTGGTGGGCCTACCTGACTGCTGGGGCCAACCAGAAGTTCAACGAGAAGGCCGATCCGAAAATTCAACTTGAGCAGGCCATAACCGAGGCTCAGGATCAACATCGTCGTCTCAAAGAACACGCTGCCAACGTCATTGCTCAACAGCACCAGACAGAACAACAACTGAACCGGGCTCTCACCCAGCTTGAGAAGCTCAATGCCAATGCACGCCAAGCCGTGACCATGGCAGATGGCGCGGCCAAGGCTGGAGACGCCGCCAAGGCAGCGGAGTACACAAGGGCCGCAGAAACAATTGCCACACAGTTGATCTCTGTGGAGACACAGGTTGCGGACCTCAAGGAAATGCATTACGCCGCAACGCAGGCCGCCGGTCAAGCGAAGTCCGCTGTGGCCACAAATGGCCAGGTACTCCAGCAGAAGCTCGCTGAGAAGCAGAAACTGCTTGGCCAACTCGAGCAGGCCAAGATGCAGGAACAGATGAACAAGGCCATGGCCTCACTGTCCGAGACTGTCGGCCAAGAAGTTCCGACCCTCAACGAGGTCCGCGACAAGATCGAGCAGCGTTACGCCCGTGCAAAGGGTATGAGCGATCTTCAGGAAACCTCTGTCGAGTCCAGGATGATCGAGATCGAACAAGCGGCCCAGAACTGGGAGGCCCAGTCCCGCCTCGATGAGATCCGCTCTCAGTTGGGTATAGAGACCGCTGCACCTGCGGCGCCAGTTGCAGTTCCCGTCGAGGCGGAGACACCTGCAGAAGGCACCTCACAACCCTCACCCGGGGTCTGAGCCTTCTAGGTCAAGGAAGGATCACGAGGTCGTCACGATGGATGACCTCGTGAATCATCCCTTCAGGTAGTTGCGCAGTTTGCATTCCAGCGATTGTGCTGAGATCCTGCGATGAGGTCCGCACGAGCCCCTTTGCGAATACCGCGCCGTCTGGACCAACTATCTCCACGCCTTGGTCCGCTTGAAAGCTGCCCACTACTCCAGTTACACCGGCTGGCAACAACGACACTCCCCTGTTGATGAGAGCCTTTCGAGCGCCCTCGTCCACAGAAATGCGCCCGCAGGAATCCACTGCGAATGCGATCCACAGCTTGCGGGCGGCGATGCGTTGTGAGCTCGGGGCAACGATGGTTCCTACTCCAGGGGTCCCAGCGAGCGCATCGGCGAGCACGTTTGGTCTATGAGCCGCAGCGATGACGGCCCTAACCCCGGACCACGAAGCCATCTTGGCTGCCGCTACCTTCGAGGCCATTCCGCCGCTGCCTCGAACCGTGCCAGCGCCGCCGGCGAGCGCTTCGAGTTCAGCGGTGATCTCCATGACCTCTTCGATCAGAGACGCATCATCGTCTAGTCGCGGGTCAGCGGTCAGTAGACCGGGCGCATCTGTCAACAGGACCAGAAGATCCGCGCCCAACAACTGCGCAACGAGGGCACTCAGCCGATCGTTGTCTCCGAATCGGATCTCGTCGTCTGCGATTGCATCGTTCTCGTTGATGATCGGAACAACGCCAAGCTCCAAGAGGCGCCGCAGCGTGGATCTGGCATGGAGATACTGTTGGCGAATACCGAAATCGAGCGGGGCAAGCAGAACCTGACCGCCAACTATTCCATGACTTGCAAATGCGTCGTCGTAGACCCTCATCAGACGGCTCTGGCCGATCGCCGAGACGGCTTGGAGGGTAACCGCATCGCTGGGGCGGTTATCGGCTAGGCCAATAGCTGGCAGACCGGCGGCAATCGCCCCCGAGGTAACCACTACTACCTGTGAACCCGCATCTCGCAGAGCTGCAACTTCGCTGCAGAACTTGGTTATGGCCTCAACGTCAATCTCACCGCGGTCATTAGTTATCGAGGAGGTGCCGATCTTTGCGACCACGAGCTGAGCCATGGCAGTAGGTTGCCCTGAAACATCTGCAGATGTCGAAGCGTTAACGGCGGAACTCATCAGTCTTCTGCATACTCGAAGGAGAGCTTGCCAATGTGGACAACATCGCCCTCTTTGGCTCCAGCCTTGGCCAGGGCCTTGTCCACTCCAAGACTCTTCAAGCGTTCCTGCACATAGGCCAATGCTTCGAGGTTGGTGAGATCTGACAATGCAACCGCTCGCTCAGCGGCTCTTCCAGACACGATGAAGCTTGCGTCATCGCCTCGCTCAACGGTTAGGCCCACCGGCTGCGGTCGATAGACCACAAACGGCTCCGGCTCGGGTTCTTCCGACCTTGCCTGGCGAACCGCTGTTGCCATCGCTCCAACCGCTCGGTTGATGCCATCGCCTGTCACCGCTGAGAAGGTGATGATGTCTGTGGGTATCTCGTCCTCAGAGAGATCAGACCGGCTCCCCAGAACTACCCGTGGGCGGTACAAGAGCTCAGGTCGGTAGTTCTCTAACTCGGCTAGAAGAATCCGTTCCTGTTCCTCAGGTGAGTGAGGTGCTGTAGGGGCGAGGTCGATCAGCAAACACAAAGCTCTGGCGCGCTCCACGTGACGTAGGAACTGGTGACCGAGCCCCCGACCCTCGCTAGCGCCTTCTATAAGGCCTGGTATGTCCGCTACCACCATCTCATCGCCCTCATCCATCCTCACCACGCCAAGGTTGGGCTCAAGCGTGGTGAAGGGATAATCCGCGATCTTTGGCTTTGCAGCCGAGATACGAGAGATGAGAGTGCTCTTACCGACGTTGGGGAAGCCCACCAGCGCCACATCTGCCATGAGTTTGAGTTCTAGATTGAGCCAGCGTTGCTCGCCCACCTCCCCCTGCTCAGCAAAGGTTGGTGCCCGGCGCTTGTTCGACAAGAAGCGGGTGTTGCCTCGTCCTCCACGGCCACCCGAGGCCGCAAGCCACCGGTCTCCAGCGTTGACAAGATCAGCGAGGACCCGGCCGTCCTGATCGTAAACCACGGTACCTTCGGGCACCTTCACAATCAGATCGTCGCCACCATGGCCGTGTTTCTTCTTGCCCTGCCCGTGTACGCCGTTGGTTGCTCTGCGATGGGGATGATCCCTGAAGGCGAGAAGCGAGGAGACGTTACGGTCAGCTACGAGCCAGATGTCTCCACCGTTGCCCCCGTCGCCTCCATCGGGCCCACCTTTGGGCACGTGGGCTTCACGGCGCATGGAGACACACCCAGCGCCTCCATCGCCTCCACGCACATTCAGTTGGGCTTCATCGACGAACGAGGACACCCGGCAAGGATAGCGGCTTAGTTCTCTTCCACAAGGTGAACCGGATCGCCCACGATTCGAGCAGACCACGTTGTACGGTCCGTGACGTCCGCGCCGTTAGTAAACGTATACCTGATCTGCCACCAGTTATTGTTCGTAGGCGGACTATAGCCAGCTAGATCAATATCAATCTCAATCAGCTTACCATTGAACCTGCTATTAGATACATCAATATAGTTGACGTTAGTTCCAGACGTAGCACCAGAACTCGCTGCACCGGTCCAATCGAATGTAGCAGGAACCCACGTATTTCCATTGGTTCCGCTGGGTTTCATGATCTCGATCTTGGAGCCACCCTCTCCCGGGTCCCAGAGCTCAAGTCTCATCTTTTTGCCGGCATGCAGCGCTTCTATCTCAGCTAAATAGAACGATGCCTGTGCAGTCTGAGCTGCAGCACGAACAGAAATCGCGTCGCGCCCAAACACGCGGGGACACATAACATCATTACGGCCATCACATAGACCAGGATTCAGGTTTACATATTTGGCCACCATACCCCAGGCATTCTCACCATCATTGAAGTTATTTAGTCGTGCTCCTTGATTGTGCACCTTCAACAAATAGCGACCCGGCAGATCATTTACACCGATGTTACACGCCGCTGGGAGTCTATTCCAGCGGCCACTACCGAGGTAGGTTGCGTTATTGGATGAACCAGTAGAGAATGTATTAGTACACTTAACCGGGTTGTCAGACTCATTCAGTGGAGTATTGTCCGCTGCGTACAAAGTATAGGTATAGGTATCTGCAGCAGAACCGCTAAACGCCCGATCAGGTGGGGTCGGGTTGGCGGGTACACTTGAATTTGCTGTATACTTGGGATCGTAAAGAAGTATTTCTATCGCTGCAGTGCGGTTGGGAGGAGCCTCGATATAGACACCATATCCTTCACTCCTGTACTCGGTATTGCTCTGACCATCACATAGCGCTACCGTACCATTAGACCGTGCCATGCTGAAGCCCCGACTTTGATATCTGTCACCATTTTGTTTATTGGAGCAGTAGGTGTTTACCGACTGGAAAAGGTATTCCGTCGGAAATCCATACGTACCTTGGTTGAGGAGTAGTCCAGTGCCAAAGTAGTTCCTCGGGCTTCCCATTGGTACGGCCAGTACGTATTCCGCAAAGGATGTCCTGGTCAATGATATATTTGAACCGCCAAGGGACTTGTAGAAGAAACTTCCAACACTACTGTCGGTGATAGTAACCCGAAGGCGCTTATCAGAGCGTGTACTCGGCTGAACATCAATACTCACGGTGGCACTTGGCTCGAAACCATTCTTCTTTGCTGCGGCAAGCGCGGCGGTTCTAGCTGCGGGTACATCTGGTAGCCAAACTACGCCTGCAAGCGCAGCAGCATCGGCTGCCCTGCGGATGTCGGATGCTCGGTTATACCATGCGCCCACGTCAACTGCTAGGCCGACCATTAGCAGTAGCGGCACCAAGAGCAACGCGAACATGACCAAGACATATCCGTGGTCTCCGCCACCCCTAGCTGTCTTTATTATTTGCCGATGGTTATGCCTTATCTGCATTACAGCCCCCTATACAGCCGGCTCAAGCTGCATGACGGCAGTCCGAGTGACCGTTTGTCCTTGCCCGAGCATCTTGAAATGATTCTCAACGAAGACTTCGACGTAGACGCCGTAGTAATCAGATCCGGTGTCTTGAATATTTGTTCTGACGTTTGGACACCAGCCACTTCGTAGCGCTGCGGTGCTCTTCAAGCAGCCGCTTCCTGATGGGGCGACCGCAGGATCACCACTAATCGTCAGGTCAAAACTACTGAGGGTCAAGTTCGCCAACTGAGTGTCCTTGAGCACGTTGCATAGTCCAGTCGGCGATGCGAGCAGACACGAAGAAGGGACCTTTCCATCCGCTGTCGTCGCCTTGAAGATGACTACCTTTTTGACATTACCCAAAAGTCCTGCGGACTGGAGGCTGGACCTGACGCCGTTGAGCGCGTAATAGTCAGCTCCTCTACTTACCGATTGCCCTGACCCTACACGTGCCCCGGTTCGAGCTGCCTCATTCACTGCTAATCCAGCTCGCCACGCGAAGCCATAATTAAAGGTACCTGCAATGAGCATGACAAGTATTATTGAGATGAACGCCATCTCAACTACTACTGCACCGTCCTCGCTCTGAGATCGTAGTCGCTTAGGTGAGACAATCATGGTTAGACCGCCCTTGGCTCAATCTGTATTACACTTTGATCTCGGATTGTTGCGGTATTGCCGAACATCTTTGTAACCCAACGATGAGTTGCCTGTATATAGACACCGACATAATCTGGCCCAGCTCGATTATTGCCATTACGGGTATCTACACGGCTGGTTGGACACCAAAATCTATCTGGTGACTGACCTGAGTGCGGCCCACTCGTTAGGCATCCGAACCAGATCTTCGACTGGTCCAGTGGACGCGGTTGTCCGTTAGCGAGATCAGCTTCGTAGTCGCTCATCTCTGCTACCTGGTCGATTGCCTTCGCGATGTCGGCTGCTCGGTAGACGTTGCATACGCCGGACTGAGATGTGCCCCCAGCACACGTGGTATTTGGTTTTGCACCAAAGGCCGTGGCCTTATAGATCACGATGTACTTGATATCCTGGTCGTCGAGCGCCGAAGACTCTTTACTCACATTAAGGACTGTAAACAGGTCTGCGTTGCCGTCGGCTCCATAGGCGCTCGCGGAACGGGCGCCGGCACGTACTGAACTCGAAACGCCCAAATAGGTGTTCATGAACAGGCCGCCCTCAATGATTCCGAAGACAAGCATCATGAAGATCGGAGTAATAATGGCTGCTTCCACCAGGGCCACTCCACGCTCACCCCAAGTGGCGGCGCGCTGCGACTTCAGATGCCGGAATGGCCTTCCCCTCAAGCGCGATCCACGAAACACAATGACCTCATCGGCATAAACACCACGGAACGTGAGAGAATTGTACCTCAGATGACGGAGATCTGCCCGAAAAATGTGACATCGGTCCCTTTGGCTGTCATAGGGGGTCCGTATGGTTAGGGCACCATGATTCAAGACCTCACTCAGCCTGCCGTTGCGCACAGCCCGATTCCTGTCGGGCCTCCACAGAGATCTCTGCCGTCACGCGCTGAGCGGGAATCTCTCGAGGCAGACCAACTCGCGACGTTCGCAACTCGTGCTCAAGGAGCAGGAAACCGGGCTGTTGTCGAGGAGCCAGACACGTTCAGAACCTGTTTTGAGCGCGACCTGGACCGCATCCACCATTCCAAGGCCTTTCGCCGCTTGGCCGGTAAATGCCAGGTATTCGTAGCCCCAGAAGATGATCACCTCCGTACCAGACTCACTCACGCCATTGAGGTATGTCAGGTTGCGGTCTCCATAGCAAGACCCACAGGCCTCAACGTCGCGCTTACCGCCGCCGCTGCTACCGGCCATGACTGTGGCCACGGGCCCGCTGGCCATGCTTCGGAAGGCGCACTGTCCCCATTCGTGGAAGGCGGCTACCACCACGCTGTTTATGGGGCAGACGTAGTGCTCACGCCGCTCAACCTCTGCGCAGAAACGCTCGACGCCATTCGAAACCATTCCTGGAACCGACCTGCGCCCGCTACGCCGGAGGGCGAGGTTGTGGCATGGGCAGACCGGATTGCATATGTATGCCACGACTTTGAAGATGCTGTTGATGCGGGAATCGTCTCCCCCAAGGAGCTACCCAAAGAGGTCTCCGAGGTAGTCGGGCGAGACCGTAGAAGCCAGTTGCACGGCTTTATCACCGCCATGGTCGAGACAATCGCTACCACCGGAACCGTTGCTCTAAGAAGTACCGAGGCGCAAGCGTTAGCAGCATTTCGGGCATTCAACTATGAGCGAATCTATTTACGGCCGGAATCGGTGGAACAGGCAGATCTCGCAGCCAAACTCATCTCAAGCCTCGCTGAGTACTACCTGACTAACCCATCTCAACTCCCAGAAAGCATCGGACTCGTATCCGGCTCACCTGAAGCAACCGCTGCCGCAGTGCAGTACGTCTCGGGTATGACAGACAGATTTGCCCATCGTGTCGCAATGGACCTTCTCGGCTGGGACGAGCGGTCGCTACCACGTACAGCCTGAACTTGATCGGGTCCACCACAGAGATTCGACCTACCCCGCATAGTCAACAGTGGAGAGCACTTTGCTTCCACGCCTTGACCTCCACATCGTGGAGTCCACCTCTTGAGCGTCCGATCGCTACGAGCCGAGACCCAAAACAGAACTGAGGTCCCGCCTGGACGGGACCTCAGTCAACTACTTGATGAAGCTGAGCCTCAGTCGGCTGGCAGCACATCCACAAGCTTGCGGCCACCACGGCGACCAAACTTCACGTGACCGTCGATCGTGGCAAACAAAGTGTCGTCGCCACCACGGCCAACGTTCTCACCAGGGTGGAAATGAGTGCCACGCTGGCGAACAATGATTGAACCGGCGGACACCAAAGTGCCGTCGTAGGCCTTTACGCCGAGGCGTTGTGCATTTGAATCGCGGCC
>JAGQSI010000119.1 GCA_020439605.1 Acidimicrobiales bacterium
CGTGGACGGCGCCTATGGAACCGACTCTGTTCGCTGAAGCACGCAACGAGACCAAGCGCCCGTGCCGTCGCCTGTTTCACGTACCCTTACTTCCAGTGAGGGTCGGTTGAACTCGCCGTCGCTCAAAGAGTTCAGTGACACGAATGGATCGCGTTACCAGAAAACGACTCGTTTCGTGACCCACGCGCGAACACAGCGTTACCGAACCAGCCCTGCAATCACTTTAGAGGTAGCTATGATGTCCCGAGGCCCAACCCCCAATGCCGGAACTATGGAGCCAATAGCCTCAGTAGCATATGGCAAGTAGTAGCCGCCTCATCTCGATACTATTCAAGGTCAATCGTAGATAGTGGAGTACCAGCAAGATTCCCAATAGGGATGAGGCAAATCTTGGGACTGAGCCCCATCAAAACCGGCTGTAAGTCAAGTAGGTTTTCCTTACTAGTCGTTGCTTGTGAGGCTCCAACCAAAAGGAAGTTTGCGACCTTGCTTGTCGAAGGATGCGTGCCAGAGCCTCGAACGTAGGACAACATCACTCCAGCAGGCGTATCGATTGACTGGGATAAGAGCGCCGGCTCACCGTCAGCCAACGGGGGTGTGACGACAACCCACTGTTCGGAGACGCGACGATATACCTCCACTGGACCACGGTCAGCTGTTTGCGTCGCAATGACAGGCCCCTCCTGGGTACACCCTAGGTAGACGCCTGAGCCCCCATATTTGCCTCTTAGTGGCGGGACGCCTAGCGAATGAGCGGTCTTGGAAGCGAGGTCGAGGGTTTCGACAGTGACCTCGACCGTTTCCTGGCCAGGGGCAGCGGATGCCTGGTGTTTTGCTAACGAGTACACTGATCGTCCAGCAATACACGCAGTCACATTGTCACTTGTTGTAAATGATCCGACGATTGTCCAACTATCATCTGCCAAGGCCAAGAGTGCGGTGGGTTGTGGCTCTACTTGTTGGGCAATCGCATAGACGTCACCGTTACTAAAATCCGTGAAGATACCTCTGACGTGTTCTAGCCCTGCCGGCACGTCGAGTTCTGTCCACGAGCCATTCTCATCCCATCGGTAGCTGACGGGACTGCCGCATGGTACCGACTCGTCCAATTGAAAGGAACGGCATCGGACACCGCTCATTAGCAGTGCATCATCTATACCTAGCGCTCGCTGCACAACAAGATATGGAAACTCCTTATCCTCTGGCGCTATAAGATCCGCTTGGAGGCCTGTCTCAATATTTGTGGCGACACCTATTACCGGATCGTCAGGGTCCGGAGAACCCATCGGGTCAAGGCCAATCGCAAGGTTGGCTGTCGCCGCATACAGGTTCCAGTCCCCCTCTAGAGTCACACGCACTGACTGATTCGCACTTTCGACGTGCGAACGCGCCGTGCCACACCCCGATGTGGCCATACACACTATTGCGAGTAATGCAAAGTTCCGTATCCACATCAACCTGTCTACCTCCACGCCCTAGGCGCTTAGATATTATTGACCTTGGAACAGATGTCAACCCGCGCTACAAGGCCGCTGCTCTAGTCTCTTCTTCCGCTGGGGCCTGTCCTTTTGGTCGTTAAGCAACAACCAGCTTGGACAGGCCCCAAACCTCACAAGCGGATACCCACCTGCCGCGTTAACTTCGAAGACCCACCAAAGCCGTCGAAGACCTAGATTTGGCGGCTGGTTTCGCTGCGACTGAACTCCTTCAGATCGACCTGACCCGCGAGATCAACCGGATCCAAACCCAGCCGACCAACGCAGCCCGAGCAAGGACCAACACCCTCACGCGCTCACCACCCGTGAGGCATGTCGCGGAGCGAGTGGCGCTCAGCTCAGGCGAGCCAGCGTGACCCGAGCATCGGCGATAATCGTGTCAATTACGCCAGCAACTGACGGCAATTCGTCAATCACTCCAACCACCTGACCGGTTGGCAGCACACCAACCGAGGCATCTCCGTCAACGAGCGCGGCCTTTATGAGCATCGGAGCGTTCGCCGCCATTGCCAACTGTGACCAGGTCAGATCTTGGCTCTTGCGCATGGCCAGTCCCTCGCTCACCATCTGCTTCACTCCGGTGCCTGTGAGCTTGGCGAACTCCACTGCTTTGAAAGCAGCTCTCGGCATGCGGGTGAAGATCGAACTCTTCTCCAGAGTGTCGATCAGTTCCGTACGAATCACACGCTGTGGAGCGCCATCCAATGCGGTTGTGACAACGGTGTCGAAAACTGATGCCTTGGTGTAGTCGGCCTTGATGGAGTCGGGCACCCGACTCTCCTGGGTCAACAAGAACCTTGTACCCATGGCGATTCCATCGGCGCCATAGGCCAACGCGGCAACGAGACCCTGCCCGGAGTGGAAACCCCCAGCACCAACAACCGGTATCGCGCCACCGACTGCTTCCACCACTTGAGGCAGCAGCAACGACGTAGGCACAGATCCGGTATGGCCACCGCCCTCGCCACCTTGAGCAATTACTGCGTCCACTCCCCATTCGGCCATCTTCTCCGCGTGGCGACGTGCACCTACCGTTGGCATAACGAGTCCACCTGCATCATGGATCTTGGCGATGGCGTCTTTGGTTGGTGCGCCAGCAAACGAAAACAGCCGGACGCCTTGGGATGTCGCGAAGGCAATGCGCTGGTCAAGATCGGGCTGACCGGCACGGAAGTTTGCACCGAAGGGCGCATCCGTCTTCTCCTTCACCGATGCCACCGCATCTCGAAATTGCTGGTCCGTCATGGTGATGGACGCGAGAATGCCGAACCCCCCAGCAGCGCTGGTGGCAGCAGTGAGATGGGCACCAGAGACCCAACCCATTCCGGTTTGAACAATCGGGTATTGGCATCCCAGTAGATCAACGAGGCGGGTGTGAAGCGGATTGCGACCCTCAACCGTTTCTGATGCAGCGTCAGACATGGCCGCAGAGTATGCGCCCTAGCAACGAAAGTTAGAACTCGAAGCCGTAAATAACTTCGCCTTCATTGGAGCCCTGGGCTCCTGCGCTTTCATATATGGCGCGGGTTTGACGATCCCCAACGGAGGTGAATGCAAACCCTTGGTCTATGCCCATCTGGCGCGCCTCAGCACCAAGCCCTTCGACGAGGATCTTGCCTACGTCTTGATCACGATGATCAATGTCCACACCGACCTCATAGATACACAGGTGGCGCAGCTTGGTATGACGGCGATAGAGCACGCAGCCATAAGCAAAGCCAGCCATGTGGTTGGTGTCCATGTGAATGGCGATCAGACAGATCGTGCGGGGATCAGAAACGAAGAGGTTGACCTCTTCGCTAGATAGCGGCGGAACCCAAGGTCTGTCATCGGCATGGCCGAAGCGGGCATTGCCTTTGGCGAGCGTGTTCAACGCCCACTCATCACCCTGACGAATCCTATGAAGACGGTATTGGGAACTCACCACGACATGGAGCGTAGGCGCAAAAATTGCTGCTGGTTGTCAAACCCACTCATGACGGGTCTGGAACCTCGCGATAACGGGTCCCCTTCGGATCGATCACCTCGTCGAGAAGCCTCAATTCTTCTGGCAACGGCAACCGCGAGGTGGGTACCTCGTCTGCGATCACGAGGGGGAAGCCAGTAGCTGCCACTACCTCGTCAACCTCAACTCCGGGATGGAGCGAACGCAACCTCATTCGATTCTCATCGGTCTCGAAATCAAAGACCCCGAGGTTTGATACGACCCGACGGATCTCATGGAATCGCGCCCCCGCCCCCACCTTGGCGGCACGGTCATAGCCCACGCCGGTCACCACATCTACCTTCTCCACAAACACCCGGGGCCCGTGTTGAGGAACCCAGTACGAAGTGGTGTGACTAATGGTGTTGCCCGGCGCTCCCCGGAACCCGAGAAGCTGTGTGTTGGGGCGCTGAGGAGTTCCACCGAGTCCGGCAATGTTCTGATTGCCGTACTGGTCCACCTGGGTGGCGCCCATCATGACGTGACGGCGTCCGCTCCACACGATGTCGAACATCTTGCGGTACGGGTTCCAGGTCTCGAAGTCCCGATCATCCCACGGAACCGACGCTGCATCGTTGGCGATAAGGGCCGCTTCGCTGTCGGTCATCATCAAGTCAGGCTCGAAGGTGGCCCTAGCGAGACGCCCACCGATCATCGGGGTGGTCCCGATCGGGTTGGCGAGAATCTCACCGTCGCCACGGAAACAGTCCGCAATGGCGACCGCACATACGTCGGCTCGCCGCACTAGTGAGGACAGGTCTGTAGCGCTCATTGGTCATCCCCGTTCGATCGTGAAGCGATTGCGTTTTGGTATTCGTCCTCTGAGCCGAACGAGAGCCAGTCGGTTCGGAACCTGTCCCACAACTCAGAATCCTTCGCAGTGGCGAAGTACTCCTTCTGGAACGCTTCATCCCGGCCGTAGTCCGGATCACATGACGTTGGGTGAGCTCCGTTGGGAGCTTCCACAAAGCCGTCAACGAACAACCGGTTCACCCGCAACCGGGTTATGTCCCCTGCCGCTTCGAGCAAGCCACCGGTTGGCACCACGCGATCTACGGAGATAAAGCGCTTGTCGGCGGCTTCCAACATGAGATCGTCGAAGTAGAGGTCTGGGCCGGTGAAAGCCGCGTTTCCTCGTTCGTCACCAACGTTGAGGTGACAGATCGCGGCATCGAGGTTGAGAGCTGGTTGGGCAATCAGTTCTTCGCCTTCGCCACCGTCTGGGCCCGGATATGGAGAGCGAATCGTGCGCAGATCAGGGTTCACGAGATTCAGGTCAGAACCAAGCCCGACACGTGTCGGCAAGAACGGCACTCGCCATGCCGCGGCTTGCAGGCCGAGCAACATCATTCCTTCGTCCAACTCGACGCACTCAATGGCGCCGGACTGGCGTGCCGCGCGGAAATGCGGTTCGAGAACCGCTGCGGGGCCCACATCTGGAGCCACGAAGGCAAAGGTGAGTTTGGAGATCTTGCCTGCAGCACACAACATCCCAACCTCTGGCCCGCCAAAGGTGACGACATGGAGATCGCTCAGGTCGCTGCGCAAGATGGCCCGAACGATGGACATCGGTTTGCGACGACTCCCCCATCCACCGATACCGATTGTCATGCCGCTCTCTAGTTGAGCAACAACCTGGTCTTCGCTGAGGCGCTTGTCCTTCGGCGCCGGGAAATCTGTCTGATCTGCGGGGCTCATTTGGTCACGTCCGTGTCTCGCTTCTGCACGAAGGCATCACGGTGTTCATCCGCAACGCCAGAAAGGTTCAACTCGAATGTGAAGCCCTGCTCAAAGCGATAAGAACGCTTCACATCCCAGAGGTCGATTCCGTTGAGGCATTCCTTGGCCGCACGAATCACCGTCGGGGACTTCTCGGCGATGGAGGCCGCAACCCTCAACGCTGCGTCGCGAAGCTCCGCCTGAGCCACAACCTCCAGGACCGATCCAAAGGCGTGAAGTTCCTGCGCCGTAGCGTTGGCCGATGTATAGACCATTGCTCGCATCTTGTGTTGTGGCACCAGGCGGCTGAGGTGGGTGGCAGCGCCAAGCGCTCCACGATCCACCTCAGGCAACCCGAACACTGCGTCATCTGAAGCCACAATCACATCAGCGTTACCAACGAGACCGATCCCGCCTCCAACACAGAATCCGTTGACCGCTGCAACAACTGGCACCTTGCATTCGTAGACAGCGGCGAAGGCTTCGTAACACCCACGGTTGGCGCCGATCAGAGCGTCGTAGCCTTCGGTGTTCTGCATCTCCTTGATGTCCACGCCGGCGTTGAAGCCACGGCCCTCAGCACGAAGGACAACTACCCGAACATCTTCTCGTTCTCCCGCAGCACGCACTTGTCTGGCAACCTCATACCACCCAGCAACCGTAAGGGCATTTACCGGGGGGTTGTCCATCACAACCTCGGCAATTCCACGTTCGTCAACGCTCGTCGTGATCCCCATCGCGACACTTTCTGATAGACCGTCAGATTCTTCGTGACACGGTAGCCGCCTCACAGCGAGCAGCACCCCT
>JAGQSI010000120.1 GCA_020439605.1 Acidimicrobiales bacterium
GGCCTGGCGGATCCACCAAGTGGCATAGGTGGAGAACTTGAAGCCCTTGCGCCAGTCGAACTTCTCGACGGCGTGCATGAGTCCGAGGTTGCCCTCCTGGATCAGATCCAGTAGCGGCAGACCTGAGGCCTGGTACTTCTTGGCGATCGAGACCACGAGGCGCAGGTTGGACTGAACAAAGGTGCGCTCAGCACGCTCACCTTCGCGGGCTTGGCGACGGAGTTCACGCTTCTTGGCCGGGGTGATTTCCTTGCCCCCAGCTTCGAGTTCTGCACGGGCCTGGTTGCCAACCTCGATGGCCTGTGCCAGCCGCACCTCATCATCCTTGGTGAGAAGCGGGTACTGGCCAATATCGGTCAGGTATAGGCGTACGAGGTCCTCTTCGTCACGCTCTACTCGCTCTTTGGCCATTGCTCACCTTTTTCGTTGATCCTGAGCCCTATGAGCCTTAGTCGGACCGAAGGTCGGCCGATTTAGTAGTAATGGGTTGGGGGGAAGTCCGACCCTAGGCAGGTTTATGGGCTTCCTTTACGATACCGGTCAGGTCAAGCCCACCAAACTCACGGGACAAAATGAATACCAACCAATCAGAAGTATCAGAAAGTGTTGAAAATTCGACCCAAGATGTGGTGGTCCCAGAAGACTGGGGTCTCTTGGACGCTCAGTCTCAACACGAGGCGTTCCCAGATGGCTTTCCGATCCCCTCTCTGGACGAACGTTCCGAACTGAGAACCGGAGATCTGGTTCGTCTGGTGTTTGTCTTGGATCCTCCACCGGAATCTGGCCCAAACGCCGAGCGGATGTGGGTAGAGGTCCGTGTGGCCAACCCTGACGGTTCCTACCAGGGCTGGCTGACCAATCAGCCCAAGGTGATCACGTCGCTCAAACCTTCAGCGGTGATCGAGTTCGATTCACGCCATGTCGCAGGCATTGCCATGCGTGAGGAAGAGGTGACCTTCAACATCAACCTTCGAGCGGTGGTCAGCACCAAGGTCAGAGAGATTCAGGGCACACCGCAGTGGGCCGGATTCGATGAACCAATCGACGACACAGACAGCGGCTGGACCATCACCGCTGGCGATGAACCCGACGACTACTTCGGCGAAGACGGCTCAGGCGTAGAACCGTTGAGCCTCGGAGACCTGGTGCAGAGGTTCCCGGCTCTCGTCGAGGTATTCCAAGCGGGCGAGGGCGAGTGGGTATACCGGCCCGATCATCGCCGTTACGTGAGAGTCAAAGGGACCTGAGGGCCTCGGCCAAAGCCCACCTGGTGGGGCCGTCGGCTGGACCAACAGCTAGCTCGCAATGCGCTTCATAGCGTTCTCGCAGAGCAATCAACGCTTCACTGAGTGCCGCATTTCGCAGACCCGTATTGTCCGGATCGTCCAGGTGGGCCCAGGCTTCGAACTGTGCTTGTTCTTGGTCCGAGGTTGGCTTGATGAACTCCGAGCGGGGGAACTCTCGCAGCATCGGCAAACGTTCGAACCACATTTCGCCTCGCTTGGCTGCATCAGCACGAACAGTCCAGAGGTGTAAGGACCGTTCGTGGCGTGGCTCAACGGCCATCCACCCGGTGATGAGCTCAACAAGGCGCAGTTCTGCCCAACATGAGTTGCCTGTCCAGCGAGCATCATCGAGGATGGGCAGGCCCGGGCCGCTGACAACTACCGGAGCGTCGGCGTTGTTCGATGGTTCTACCGCTGGCATGGCCCCGAGGTTTGTCTCCAGCGGCACCGTTCGTCAACCACTGTGGTCAGGCACTACCGCCATCTCGGCGCCTATGGCATCTGGGCGATGGTCATGACCACCGAGTTCGGCCACTACCACTGCAGCCAAGATCAGCACTGCGCCAGCAAGTCCACCCCACCCCAGTTCTTCTCCTACCACTGCGCCAAAGACCCCCGCCGAGACCGGCTCGAGCAACAAGATGATGGCTGCTTGTGATTCGGGAACAACCTGCTGAGCCCATGCCATGCACCAAAACGCCAGGGCCGTGGCCCCAACCCCGGTGAATACAGCAGCACCCCATACGCCGGCGTCAAACGAGTATCCGCCCGGAGCGAATATCCCCGGCAGAAGACACGCTCCCCCGACGGTGAAGGCCTGCCACATCGTGAGTCGGATCGGGTCATGTCGTCCTGAAACCTCGCCGAGAATCACGATGTGTAGGGCGAAACAGAATGCTGCACCAACCGTCAACAACTCACCTTTGCCGAGCCCATCGATCCCACCAGAGAGCAGATACAGGCCAGACACGGCCAGGGCCACTCCTAGCACCACGTTGCGACCCGGCAGTCGGCGGAACCTAACCACCATCATGAGCGGCACCATGACCACCAACAGGTAGGTGATGAACGCCGAGGTTGATGACGACGTGTATTTCAATCCATAGGTCTGAAACAGATATCCGACCAGCAGCGAGAGCCCAGCCAGGAACCCATCGCGTGCCACTCCAGGAGTCGGAGCCTTGCGTCGAGCCAGCGGCCACAAAACAGCTCCACCGATAATGAAGCGAACAGCCAGGAAAGGGATCACTGCTGCACGTTCCACGGCACCTTGCACCACAAGGAACGTGGAGCCGAACATGAACCCTGCCAAGGCCAATGCGGCCGCCCCAGCTGCGCGCGAAGGAAGCTTCTGGTCTGACCCCTGCATCACCTCAGCGGTAGCCGTTCGTGATGGGCAGGCGCCTGTCCTTGCCGAACGCCTTGGCCGACGCCTTCACCCCGATCGGGCTCTGCCGACGTTTGTATTCGGCGTTGTCCACCAGGCGAGCAACTCGCTCGACGATGGCGCGGTCATGGCCGTGGGCCACCAACTCGGCAACAGTGTGATCGCTTTCGATATAGCCCTCGAGGATCGGATCGAGAACCTCATATGGAGGCAGGCTCTGGTCATCTCGCTGATCGGGACGAAGCTCCGCAGAGGGAGGTTTGGTGATGACGCCGTCGGGGATGACCGGCGACGAACCCTGGGTATTACGCCAGCGGCACAGGTCATAGACACGGGTCTTGTACACGTCCTTGAGAACCGAATAGCCACCAACCGTGTCCCCGTAGAGGGTGGCGTAGCCCACCGCCACCTCGGACTTGTTGCCGGTGGAGAGAACTATCCATCCGAACTTGTTGGACAGAGCCATCAATGTGAGGCCACGAAGGCGGCTCTGAAGGTTCTCCTCGGTCAGGTCCTCGTCACGCCCCTCAAAGGACGGGGCGAGCATCTCCAACATTGAGCTGTGGGCCGCTTCGATGGGGATCGTGCGCAACTCGATCCCGAGATTGTGTGCGAGCAACACCGCGTCGCTCTTGGAATGATCCGAGGAATAGCGGCTGGGCATGGAGACGCCATGGACACGATCTGGGCCAATGGCGTCCACCGCAATAGTTGCCACGAGCGTCGAGTCAATGCCTCCCGACAATCCAATCACTACGTCGGTGAAACCGTTCTTGACGAGATAATCCCGGGTACCGAGCACAAGCGCCGAGTAGACCTCGGCATCGGCGTCAAGCTCTGGGGCCACCACGTTTGGCGCCAAGGGAGCATCATCGGCAGCGTTGGGGGTACGCGATGCTTCGCGTTCTTCAACCAGAGCAGCTTCGACCGGCAACAACTTGTCGCTCGGGCGCCCACGTGGGTCAAGCAGACGTTTGCGATAGACCGGCTCAACCTCAAGGTCCACGATCATCAGGTCCTCTTCGAACTGGGGGGACCTCGCCAGAAGCTCTCCATGGGCATCAAAGACCATGGATCCACCATCAAAAACCAACTCGTCCTGACCGCCAACCTGGTTCACGTAGACCAGCGCACACGAAGAGTCCGAGGCACGTGCAGACATCATTCGTTCCCGGCGCCCCAGCTTGGCTTCTGCGTAGGGCGATGCATTCAGGTTGACGATGACCTCGGCTCCACTATCG
This sequence comes from Acidimicrobiales bacterium, assembly GCA_020439605.1. GTDB lineage: Bacteria > Actinomycetota > Acidimicrobiia > Acidimicrobiales > Iamiaceae > Aquihabitans. Next base: position 3,915 of record JAGQSI010000120.1, read on the forward strand.
GCCTGATCGAGGATCGGACCCGCTGGGTTCCAAGCGTCCTCACAGATCGAAACACCAACCGACACTCCCCCGATGGACCACAGTTGCGCCGGCGAATCTCCTCGGGCGAAGTATCGAGCCTCATCGAACACCGCGTAGTTGGGAAGTTCACGTTTGCGATAGACCCCAACCACTTCACCGTTGCTGCAAATGGCTGCAGCGTTGAACAGATCCCGACCCCGGTCCACAAAACCAACTACCGCTACACAGTTGCGAGTAGCTGCGGCCACCTTCTCAAGCCCAACAAGGTTGTCCGCGATGAAGCCCGGCTTCAACAAAAGGTCCTCAGGTGGATAACCGGTGATGGTCAACTCAGGGAACACTGCTAGGTCGCAGTTGGCCGACTCGGCGCGTTCCAACGCATCAAGGATGACAGCCACGTTGAAGTCGAGGTCACCAACTCTTGTGTTGAGCTGACAACTTGCAATTCGGAGACGGGCCATATCTTCAGTGTGTCACGACGAGGGACTTGTCGTTATGGCTCGTATGCTCGCAACCATGGACATCGTGCACGTTCCACTAACTGGCAGCGCCGTTCAAGTGATGTTGGAAACCGAAGCCCATCCCGAACTTGGCGGGGCTGTACTTGGCGTCGACGTGGCTGGACGCAGGATCGATGACTCACCATGGGTGGTCGTGCAGCTTCTCCTCGACGATGACCATCCCGAGTTCGACCCAACTCTTCTGGATGGACCGATCGTTGCTGAGCTTCGTAGCGAGACTGCGACAGATCCACTCGTTGCGCTCGAGCCTTTCGACCATGACTCCTTCCGCCAACAACTCCAGGCCGAACGCAACGCCGGCGAGTCAGAAACCCGTGGCGTTCTGGTCACGACGGACGGGGCCCTACCGCCAGCACACATCCGCTTGGCCTTCTTGCCGATGGAACTCGCCGACACGGACGGTCTTCACCTAATTGTTCGTCGCACCACCGTGGCCGAACTGGTTGGCGGAGTTGAGCAGGCCTTCAGCAACGGCGAGATCACCGATGACGAACGACGCTCCCTGCTGATCGGCATCGAGCAACGCCACCCGACCCCAAGCGCATGAAAGGCCTCACCGATATCTGCGTGCGCTATGGCGTGGCAGAACTGTCGGTGTTCGGCTCCGTCGCACGATCTGAGGACAGAGTCGATAGCGACATCGACCTGCTCTACACGCTCGCGCCAGGTCGACACCTTGGGTTCGCGATCAACGCGCTCGAAGACGAGTTGCAGGCTCTGTTCGGGCGAAAGGTAGATCTGGTATCCAAGGCTGCACTCCATCGACTGATCCGTGATGACCTGCTAGCCGAGGCGCACTCTCTCTATGCAGCGTGACCTACTGCTTCTGAGCGAGATTATCGACGCTGCCTAGCGGATCATCGGGCTCGCCGCTGTTATCGACGTGGTAGACCCTGCGCTGGAGCGCGACCACGCACGAAGTCGGCCTGGGGACTTTGGAAGTTCGCGGCGACAATCTTCAGGAGTCGGCGAGTTGGAGAAGATCAGCGAGATCCCCACTGCTCAGGTGATCGGCGTTGTCGATCACGATCCGTGCTTTGGCGGCGAGATCAAGCGGCTCGATGTCCTGGATGAGCGCTCCGCGGACGACCCGATCGATACCAGCACCTAGAAGAGGAGCCGTGCGGTGACCAATTGTTCGAAGGGCTCGCTTCTTAGCATGTCGGTGGGTATGCTTTCTTCGGTTCTACAAAGAGGGGATCGTCCATCCGGGCGGTCTCATCTGGTACGTCTCGGGGCCGAATGCATGCATCAGGTGGGTCCAACTGGCCAAGCGAATCGTACCGCCGCAGCCACTGAGGGCTGACCGCGGTGTTGGCGTAGAGCACTATCAGTCCTGAGCCAACGTAGCGGCGAGAGTTGCGCCGAGTTCCCAGGCTGCGTCCGTCGATTCACGATTCAACGGGCTAACCACCCGCAGCGGAGCAGCCACCGCTTTCCATTTGAGTCCGGCCACGATCCGTTCGATGTCTCGAATTGCTCCATCAACGTCGTTGTTGCCATGAACATAGACACCC
>JAGQSI010000121.1 GCA_020439605.1 Acidimicrobiales bacterium
GGCCTTGTTGGCATTGCGAACCCGAGCTACTACCTCGTAGTCCACCTCGGTACTTACATAGACGTGAGCAGAGGTCTCGAGAGAGCGAACCATGTGCTCCGCGGTGATCTGGCGGATCTTGTTGAGGGGAACCCGCACGCTTTCACCACGAGCGGGAGCTGGCGAGTTAGCTGGCACGAAACGGCTAGCGCTCGAGGTCTTGGTTGGTGTTGGTGTCGAAGTGGGTGCTGCCGCACGAGAGTGGGAACGAATGTGTTGCTCAGCATCAGCACGAGTGATGCGCCCACCCACTCCAGTGCCTCGAACCGAAGCTGCGTTGACCCCGGCATCGTCGAGCAATCGCCTGACCACCGGCGACAATAGAGCTGGCACCTGAGAGGCTGGTGCCGCAGGAGCAACAGGTTCGGGGGTCGGCTCTGGTTCGGGGGCCGACTCTGGCTCGGGGACCGGTTCAGTCTCAGCAGCAGGCTGTTCAACTGGCGCCGAGCCACCCTCGCCGGCGGTCTCGGAAATCACCGCTACCCGGGTGCCCACTTCGATGGTTTCACCCTCTTCAACCAGGATCTCGGTGAGAAACCCGGCCATGGGCGAAGGGAACTCTGAATCCACCTTGTCCGTGGAAACCTCGAACAGTGGCTCGTCCTCTGCCACCTCGTCACCCACTGCTTTGAACCACTGGGTAATGGTTCCTTCGGTGACGCTTTCTCCTAGAGCTGGAAGCTCGATGTCGGCCATCGCCGATCTCCTTGGTTGGGTGAGGGTGAAAAGGTGCGCTCAGCTATTGAGGCTACGGCCAGTTAGTGAAAGAACTGCCTCGCCGAATGTTTCTGTGAGGGAGGGGTGAGGCTGAATGTAGTGAGCAATCTCGTCCACCGACGCCTCCCAGTTCACCGCCAGGTAGCCGGCGCCGAGTTGCTCGGTTACCCATGGCCCCGCCATGTGAACCCCAAGAAGGCGCCCAGCGGTGCCGTCGGCACGCTTTTCGGCAATGACCTTCACCACGCCCTCTGTGTCGCCAATGATGAGGGCTCGGCTGTTGCCACCCCAGCGATGCTTGGAGGTGACCACCTCATAGCCGGCTTCGATCGCGCCCTGTTCCGAATACCCGGCGAAGGCAACCTCGGGCTGGCAGTAGATGCACCATGCCACGTTGGCGTAGTCCACGGGGATGGCCTCGTCTCCGAGAAGCTGCTTGACCACCAGAATTGCTTCGGCGTAACCAACGTGGGCGAGCCCGGGCGTAGCGATCAGGTCTCCAATGGCCCAAACACCATCTACTGCGGTACGGCAGAACTCGTCCACCTCCACAAATCCACGACCATCAACAACTACACCGGTGCCATCGAGTCCAAGGCTTTCGGACAGGGGCCGACGACCAACCGACACCACCACTGCGTCTACCTCAAGTGGGTCTTGACCTTCTATGGCAATAGAGGTGCCGTTGCCGTTGGGGGTGTGACCCTGGACCTTGGTACCAACCTTGACGTCTATCCCACGGCCCTTGAACGAGCGACGCACCACGTTGACCACGTCCTTGTCCACCCCGGGAAGGATCTGGGGCAACGCCTCGAGAATCGTCACCTCGCTTCCGAGATCGCTCATCATGGAGGCGAACTCACAGCCAATGGCGCCGCCACCAATTACCGCCACCCGCTTGGGCAACTCCTGCAACGCAAAGACCTCATCAGAGGTGAGAACAACCGTGCCATCCACCTCGAAACCGGGAATTGTGCGAGGCACTGAACCCGAGGCGAGCACCACCGCATCGCCGTTGAGTACCGCTACCTCTCCATCGACGCCCTGCACGCGCACGCTGCGATCGGCTTGCAAGGTACCGATCCCGTTGAACAGCTCGACCTTGCGGTGCTTCAACAAACCGGAAAGCCCGGTGAAGAGGGTGTCTACCACCTGCTGTTTGCGAGCAATCGTGGTGGAGAAGTTCACGGTAGGAGCCGAGGTCCCCACTCCGAAGTCCCCGGCGTGGCTCACCGTGCGAAAGACATGAGCGGTCTCGAGCAGCTCTTTGGCCGGGATGCAGCCACGATGCAGGCAGGTTCCGCCCACCTTGTCCATCTCCACTAGCGCCACCTGCAACCCAGCGGAAGCACCATATAGAGCAGCCGCGTAACCACCCGGTCCACCTCCGATCACAATGAGGTCGAAGTGGGTGTCTGTGGCTTGGTCGCTCACGGGTCTTCCTTAGTGATTGATTTACTAGCTGATCTGGAGAAGCTGAACTGTGGCCGCAACCAGAATGGCGAGCCCGCACAGCAAAGCGGCGAAAATCAGCTTGCGGGTACTCATAGACAGCTCAGAGTATCCGGGCAGACGCCTCTACCCCTAGGTACGCGCGAGACTTCCTTCACGCACCCGTTTACAACAGGCCAAGGAGCCATTCATGCGTGACGCCTTAGGTGGCATTCAGTCGGTACTAGTCCTGGGTGGGAACTCCGATATCGCCCTAGCAACGCTCAAGGAATTAGCCAAAGAACGCACCCGCACCGCGATCCTCGCTGGCCGTGATCTCGCCAAGCTGGACCAAGCCGCCGAGGTGTTGCGTGACGCCGGTTTCACCGCTGTTGAAACCGTGGAGTTCGATGCCGCAGCTACAGACACCCACGAACAGATCATCGATGACATCTGGGCCAAGCACCCAGATTTGGATCTTGCCCTGGTGGCGTTCGGTGTACTTGGGACCCAAGTAGAATTCGATGAGGACCCTGCCAAAGCGGCCCAGGCAGCCATTATCAACTATGCGGGAGGCGTGTCGTCGGGGTTGGCGGTCGCCAAACACCTCAAGGCCCAGGGCCATGGCACCCTCGCCGTTATCACCTCGGTTGCCGGCGAACGGGCCCGGGCAGACAACTTCGTCTATGGCTCCACCAAGGCCGGCCTAGATGCGTTCACCCAGGGACTCGCAGACCGCCTGGTTGGAAGCGGAGCCAACGTAATGGCTATTCGGCCCGGCTTTGTTCGCACCTCCATGACCGCGGACATGAGCGATGGCCCAATGGCCACCACTGCGGACGCTGTTGCCAAAGACATCGTCGCCGGACTCAAGAGTGGCGCCCACACGGTCTGGTCCCCCGCCAAACTCCGCTTCGTGTTCGCCATCTTGAAGACCCTCCCGAGGCCCATCTGGAGAAAGGTCGCAGCAGGCCGATGACAACTTCCCCACTTACCGGTGGCCCCCAACTGCCACAACAACGCCGCATCGTCACCGAGATTCCCGGGCCGCGGGCCAAGGCGTTTCAGGCCCGACGTCTCAACGCCGTGGCCTCTGGGGTGGGCAGCACGCTTCCCATTGAAGTGGTAGCCGCTGGTGGTGGGGTCATTGTTGATTCCGATGGCAACTCGCTGATCGACCTTGGCTCGGGTATTGCGGTGGTCAACGTCGGCAACGCCGCCTCTGCGGTGGCCAACGCGGTGGCGCAACAAGCAGCAGCGTTCACCCACACCTGCTTCATGATCACCCCGTACGCGGGTTACGTCGAGGTCTGCGAACAGCTCAACCGCCTCACCCCCGGAAACCACGACAAGCGTTCCGCACTGTTCAACTCGGGGGCAGAAGCAGTGGAGAACGCGGTGAAGATTGCCCGCGTAGCTACCGGACGCAGTGCCGTTGTGGTGGTAGATCACGCCTACCACGGCAGGACCAACCTGACCATGGCTCTCACCGCCAAATCCATGCCATACAAGGCAGGCTTCGGTCCGTTCGCCCCCGAGGTCTACCGGGTGCCAATGGCCTACCCGTATCGCTGGAGTACCGGCGCCGAGTCATGCGGCCCAGAGGCAGCAGCCGCGGCCATGGACCACATCCGCACCGAGATAGGCGCTGATCGGGTGGCGGCGATGATCATGGAACCCATCCTCGGTGAAGGCGGCTTCATTGTTCCCGGCGAGAGTTATCTCCCCGAGATGGTCAAGTTCTGTAAGGACAACGGGATCTTGTTCGTAGCCGATGAGATCCAGACCGGCTTCGGGCGAACCGGCAAATGGTTCGCGTGCGAGCACGAAAATATTGTTCCGGACCTAGTGACCACAGCCAAGGGGATCGCCGGCGGGCTTCCTCTCGCTGCAGTAACTGGCCGCGCCGAGATAATGAACAGTGTTCATGCCGGCGGCCTCGGTGGCACCTACGGCGGAAACCCTGTGGTGTGCGCCGCTGCGCTAGCGGCCATCAACATGATCGAGACCGAAGGCCTCGTGGAGCGAAGCGCCCAACTCGGTGAGATTCTGCAGAGCCGCCTCGATGAGATGGCATCACAAGATCCCGGGATCGGAGACGTTCGGGGCCGTGGCCTCATGCAAGCAATGGAGCTGGTACACCCCGGCACCAACAAGCCCGATCCGGACCGGACCAAAGCTGTCATTGCCGCCACCCACGCCAAGGGAGTGGTAACGCTTTCTGCTGGCACCTACGGCAACGTCGTGCGATTCCTTCCCCCGCTGGTTATCGGTGAGGACCTCCTCAATGAAGGTCTAGATATCGTGGCCGAGGCCCTTGCTGCCACCCGCTGAGCTAGCCATCTCTACGTCCCCACGGTGATCCGTACTCGTTGAGCAGATCCAAGAACGGCACCGCGTCAAACGCTTCGGGGCCCAGTACCCCAGCGCCGCTCCAGGTGCCGTTGGCAATCAGTTCAAGGGCAATCACCGGGTTGATCGCGGTTTGCCACACAACGGCCTGAGATCCGTATTCGGCCATGGACCACTCGTTGTCCACCACGTGATACAGGTAGGTCTCGTGATGATGACCGTCCTTGCCGGTGCCGGTCACCCAGGTTCCAGCACACGTCTTACCGGTCATCTTGTCGCCCAGGGTCGCCGGGTCCGGCAGACACGCGGCCACCACGTCACGCGGTGAAACCTGCTGCCCCCGAACACTGACCGGCTCAGTGGAATCCAGGCCGAGCTTGTTCAAGGTCTTGAGCACATCGATGAACTCGTCGCCGAGCCCGTACTTGAAGGTCGTACGTTCACAGTCCACCCACCGAGGTATCAGCAGCACTTCTTCGTGTTCCACGTTCACGCATTCAACCGACCCAATGCCTTCTGGGAACTCGAATACCTCCGGCTCGCTGAATGGTGCAGTTGTGAACCATCCCCTCTCCCTTTCCCAGATGACAGGTGGGTTGAGACACTCCTCGATCGTGGTCCAGATGGAAAACGATGGAGCGAAGTCGTATCCGGCCACTACGAGGTTGGCCCCGTCACGCACGCCGATCTCGTCGATGGTGTCGAAGATGTTGTCTGCTGCGTATCGGGCAAACACATCGGATAGGCCGGGCTCCACCCCCATGCCCACCAGAGCCAGCTTGCCGGCGTCTTGCCACTGCTGGGCCTTGGCGAACTGCTCGTCTCCGAGCTTCACCCCGCACAGTTCATGAGGATTATCCGGGTGAGGCTTGGACAACGACATGGCCATGTCCATGTAGGTGGCGCCAGCAGCGAACGCCGCGTCGAACAAGGGCATGACGAAGCGCGGGTCTGCAGCGTTCATCAAGACGTCACAGCCATGTTCACGCAGGGCCGCCTCCACCGAAGCGCTTGACGAAGCATCCAGTTCGATCCCGACCGCAGCCGCAGAGAAGGAGCCCGCAACTGAGGTGGCCCGACCGGCGTCTATGTCGCCCACCACCAGATGGTCCACGAAGTCCCGTCGAGCGGCGATCTTGGCGAAGGCACCGCCAACTCCGCCAGCACCAACCAGAAGGATCCGCATCAGAACGCGCTCATTACATGCTTGATCCGGGTGTAGTCCTCGAATCCGTACTTGGACAGGTCCTTGCCTGTACCTGAATGCTTGAAGCCGCCGTGAGGCATCTCGGCAACTATCGGAATGTGGGTGTTGATCCACACACACCCGAAGTCCAATCGGCGAGATACTCGCATCGCGGTCGCGTGATCGGTGGTGAACACGCTCGATGCCAGCCCGTACTTCACACCGTTGGCGAGGCGTAGCG
>JAGQSI010000122.1 GCA_020439605.1 Acidimicrobiales bacterium
GTGTGGATGGAAGTAGGTCGAAGAACTTCCCGAAATCGAGAGTCTTGTTGCGTGCGGCCAAGCCGATGGATGCCGGCAATATCACCAGCAGCACCACTGGAACGATGAGCATCGGCAACACGACAGCTTTGGAGCGGTAGACCGCAAGAAGGTCCTTGCGCAGAATTGCTTTGACGGCTACCCAGTTGGTTGAAGTTCTGGAGGAGGTCATTGCGCCTCCAAACGGGCCTGGGTTCCTGAAGCGTTGACCTTTGCTTCGATCGAGAAGTACAGGTCCTCAAGGTTCGGATCTCGAGGGTCGACCGCGTACACCGAAGCCCCAGCGCTCACGCAGGCAGCCACTATCGAAGGGATGTCTTCTCTGGAGCCGGTACGAACCAGCACTCCGCGCTGGGTTGGCACCGCCATCTCCACCACTTCAAGGGCCTGGATGGCTCGCAACAGGTCTTCGTTGGCGCCAACCCCGAGATCCAGCTGAACCTCGAAGGCGCTCCACAGCTGGTCTGCGAGGTCCGAGGGTGTGCCAAAGGCGTGAAGGACGCCTCTGAACAGCACAGCCATTCGAGTGGCGAGCTTGCCTGCTTCACCTAGGAAGTGGGTACACAGCACCACTGTTCGACCGTGTTCTTTTGCGAGTGACCCGATCAGTTCCACCACGTCTCTTGTGGCGGCTGGATCCAGGCCCGAAGTTGGTTCGTCGAGGAACAACAACTCGGGATCATGTAGCAGCGCCCTCGCTAGTGCAACCCTCTTGCGTTGCCCGGTTGAGAACCCCTGAACCTTGATGTCTGATCGGTGTGACATGCCGAAACGCTCAAGCAGTTCCCCTGCACGCTTTCGGGCTTCACTGGAGGCCATACCTCGCAAAGTGCCCACAAACTCGAGGTTCTCAAGGGCAGTGAAGCGCTCATCTAGTCCTGCGTTCTCGGTTAGTACCCCGGTGCGGTGACGAAGCAGATCTCCATCGCGCCATGGGTCAAGTCCCAGCACCGTGGCCGTTCCGCTGTCGGGCACCAGGACTCCGTTGAGCAATCTCATCGTGGTGGTCTTGCCCGCACCGTTAGGTCCGAGCAGCGCCAGTACCTCACCTTGTTGCACGTCAACGCTGAGATTGTCGAGAGCGACGCCTGAAGGAAACGAACGGGTGAGGCCCTGACAAACAATCACTGGGGTGGCGTCACTCATACCAACGAAGTGTGCCAGCCAGAGCCGGGCTTTGGAGTGTTTCACGCTAAATCAGAAGTTTTGTCCCCAAACATGCTGGACTAGAGCACGTGAACCTCGCCACGATCATCGAGCCACACCCTTCCGAAGCAACAGCACTCATTTCGAGGGGCCACACCACAACCTATGGTGAACTCCGAGAGCAGGTAGCTGGCTTGCGCGGAGGGCTGGGGGGTTTGGGTCTTGACCCAGGTGACCGGGTTGGCATCCTGTGCGCCAACAACTGGTACTTCGCGGTGTCCTATTTGGCGATTCTTGGGGCGGGCGCGGTGGCTGTGCCCCTCAATCCGCTCAGCCCGACCAAGGAACTGGAACGTGAGCTGGCATCGGTTGGAGCTCGGGCACTGATCGTTGGGCCTTCGGGTCACAACACCGTTCAGGGTTTCGATCGTTCCAAGCTTCCGGTGCTCGAGTTCGTCATCTACTCCGAGGGCCATGGTGGCGAACAAGGCATAGAACTCGGAGAACTGTTGTCGTCTGAACCTGTGGAGGTTGTTGAACGCGACTCCTCAGATCTTGCGGTCCTGATCTTCACGAGCGGAACGGCGGGTTCACCCAAGGCTGCGATGCTCAGCCATGGGAACCTCTTGGCGAACATAGACCAGGTGATAGCGCTTCGTGGTGAGGGCGACGCCAACGATGTGGGTTTCGGGGTCCTACCCATGTTCCACATCTATGGCCTCAATGTGGTGCTGGGTTGTTCCTTGCGGGCCGGCGCCTCTGTGTTGTTGGTCGAGCGTTTCGATCCAACGTCGGCTGTGGAAGCCATCCAAAAGCATGGAGTTACGGTGCTTGGCGGAGCACCTCAGATGTGGGCGCTGTGGTCCCAGATGCCCGAGATTGAAGACGATGCGTTTGCGTCGGTCAAGGTCGCGACCTCCGGAGCAGCCAATCTCGATCCCGCCATTGCCGAGGCATTCAAGGCCAGGTTTGGTATTGAGCTAGGTCAGGGTTACGGCTTGACCGAAGCGTCCCCTGTGGTCACTGCTTCGGTGGGGCTGCCGTGGAGGCCGGGCTCGGTTGGCGCACCGATAGATGGAATAGACGTGCGTCTGGTGGACAGCGATGGCACAGACGTGTTGGTGGGCGATCCCGGCGAGATCTTGGTCAAGGGTCCCAACGTGTTCTGTGGCTATTGGAATGATGCGGAGGCCACCCGAGCGGCAATAGATGAGGATGGATGGCTCCACACCGGAGACATTGCCCTAGTGGACGACGAGGGCTTCATCTACCTCGTCGATCGAGCAAAGGACCTCATCATCGTGTCGGGGTTCAATGTGTTTCCCGCGGAGGTCGAGGACATTCTCATGGACTTCGACGGAATTCGAGAATGTGCTGTGGTTGGAGTTCCCCATCCTCATACCGGCGAATCCGTTAAGGCCTATGTGGTTGCAGAGCCGGGATATGCCCTAGAAGAGGACTCGATCATCGAGTTCACCGCCCGTCACCTCGCACGTTACAAGTGTCCGCAGAAGGTGAACTTCGTGGACCACCTTCCCCAGAACCTGACCGGCAAGGTTCTGCGTAGGGCCCTTCGCTAGCACGCCAACCCTCGGGGCGTTCTAGCCCGACTGCGGAAGCCGACTTCGTGATCTTGTGAATACAAGCACTAGCGTCGAGTCCAAATGTCGCAGCGATCACGTCAGATTCCAGAAGCCACCGTTGCGCGGTTGCCTGTGTATCTGCGGAGCCTCGCAGAACTCGTAGACGAAAAGACTTCAACAGTTTCTTCGGAGCGTCTCGCAGAAATGGCTGGGGTGAACGCCGCAAAGGTCCGCAAGGATCTGAGCTATCTCGGTTCCTATGGGACACGTGGCGTTGGATACGACGTCGAGTACCTGTTGTTCCAGATGAGCCGTGAGCTAGGGCTGACCCATGACTGGCCGGTCGCAATAGTTGGCGCAGGAAACCTGGGTTCTGCGTTGGCCAACTATGGAGGCTTCACCCAGCGGGGATTCCCGGTGGTTGCGATGTTCGACTCGGATCGACAGAAGGTGGACAACCTCATTCACGGTGTACGGGTTTTTCACACCGATGACCTGGCATCCACGGCATCCAAGCTCGGAGTGGGGATCGGAGTGATTGCCACTCCCGCAAGTGCGGCCCAAGATGCTGCGGACAAGCTCGTGGCCGGGGGTGTGGGATCGATCCTGAACTTTGCCCCAACGGTCATCTCGGTACCGGAGGGCGTCTCGCTGCGCAAGGTAGATCTGGCCCTGGAGCTGCAGATACTCAGCTTCTATCAAGAACATCGAGAGTCCAGCGAGTAGCTCGTTTCGAGAACTCCCGACGCTGTGGATGACTGTGGTTGTCGGTAGCGTGGAACCATGAACGAAGCGCCATCTCAAGACCCGAGCCTCGAGGTAGGGGCCAAGGCCAAGGTGAGTGACGAACAGACATCTGTGGTCACCGATCAGATCATTGGGATGTCTTTCGACAAGGTGACTCGAGCCGAAGAGGTCCTGCTCGCTTTGGTCCACCTTCAACAAGAAGGTGAGATCGCCATGACAGACGCAGTCATCGTTGCCAAAGACGATGACGACAAGGTCCAGATTCACCAGACCATTGACCCGACTCCAGCGCTCTCGGCACTGCGGGGATCGTTTTGGGGCGCCCTCGTGGGAGTGATCTTTGGTGGCCCGGTGTTTTGGGCCGGTGCACTGGTTGGCGCTGGCAGTGGGGCTTTGATGGCGAAGTTGATAGATCTGGGCCTTGACGACAAATGGGTCAAGGAGGTTGGGGACTGGCTTGACCCCGGCACCTCGGCACTCTTGTTGTTGGTGAGCGATGGGGTTAGGCCGGCAGTGTTGAAGGAACTCGGCAGATACGAGGGCCGTGTGCTCTATTGCACTTTGCCGGATCAGGTAAGAACAGAGCTTGAGGCGGCGTTGGGTAGCACCCAGGGCTGATGAGTTCGACCCGCTACCCGGTCATGTTGGACCTAGCCGGGCGCAACTGCTTGGTGGTGGGCGGTGGTGCGGTCGCGGCTCGAAAGGTTCGGCGTCTGAGCGGATGCGACGCCATCGTCACGGTGATCGCTCCTGACCTGTGCGAAGAATTGTCGATAGCAGTGTCGAACAAGTTGGTCATTTGGAGCGATGAGCGCTACAGCGCGATCCCAGATCTCGCGCACGGTGAGAAGTGGGCGTTCGTAGTGGCTGCCACAGATCACAGTCCAACCAACCAAAGGGTTGTGACAGAGGCTGAACGGCTAGGTATCTGGGCAAACAACGCATCTGCTCGCAACGGTGGGGCGGCTTCGCTGCCCGCTTACAGAACCGCTGGCCAGATCGGGGTGGCGGTTTCCACCAACGGGGTACACCCCGGCGCTGCGTTGTGGCTGGCTGAGCTTCTGGAGAAACAGGTGCCGGCCGGGCTGGTCGAGTTGCTCGACCTGCTGGTTGAACTTCGTGACGGCGAAGAACTAGATCAGATGGCCAGAGTGGATTGGTCGCGAGTTCTTGATTCGGGGACACTTGAGTTGGTCCGAGAAGGACAAATTGTCGAAGCAAAGGAGCGCCTAGAGGCGTGTCTGTTGTAGTTATTGGACTGAACCACCGTGCGGTGCCGCTCGACCTGTTCGAGCGCGTCCATCTTCATGGTCGTCGGTTGTCCAAAGCTCTCTATGACCTGAAATCTCGAGACAACGTCAATGAAGTTGTCATCGTCTCAACCTGTAATCGCCATGAGGTCTATCTGTCGGTAGAACGTATTCACGCTGCCTTTGGCGAGGTTCGTGATTCGATTTCCAACATGAGCGGCCTCGACCCCGACGAGATCGCCGATCACCTGCAGGTCCGCTATGGAGACGAGGCGATACGCCATCTGCTCTCGGTGTCGTGTGGGCTCGACTCTGCTGTGCTCGGAGAATCCGAGGTGCTGGGACAGGTGCGCAGGGCGTGGAAACATGCGTGTGCCGAGAGTGCCTGTGGACCAGAGCTTGATCTGATATTTCGCCATAGCGTCGAGACCGGCAAGAGAGCGCGCACAGAAACTCAGATCGCCAGAGGGACCGCATCGATCTCGCACGCGGCAGTGGAGATGGCCGGCAAGTACATCGGATCCATAGCGGACAAACGGGTTCTTGTGATCGGTGCTGGAGAGATGGCCGAAGGTATGGCCAACTCGCTGCGCTTGGCCGGCAGTTCTCAGACTCTCGTGGCCAACAGGACCAGGGACCACGCGGTGGACCTTGCGGGACGTATCCGCGGTGAGGTCGTGGAGTTCTCACAACTGCCTGAGGCGCTGGTCCACGTTGATCTGGTCCTCGCCAGCACCGGAGCGCCAGATCATCTGCTCGATGGTGACGAAGTCGACAAGATCATGACCCGCAGACAGGGTCGCCCTTTGCTCATAGTGGACGTCGCGGTCCCTCGAGATATTGATCCCAGCGCAGGGTCTATCGCTGGGGTAACCCTGTTGAACATCGATGACCTCCGCCGCTTCGCCCAAAGCGGAGTAGACGCCAGACACAACGAGGTTGCCAAGGTACAAACGATCCTCGATGAGGAAGTCGCAAGAGTTCTGGCGGCTAGTTCTGCGCGAGGAGCAGCACCCCTGTTGCGAGCCTTGAGGGGCCACGCCGAGGAGTTGAGGGCCGCAGAGCTAGAGCGATATGAGTCTCGCCTCTCAACGTTGGACGCAGATCAGAAAGAGGCAGTGCAAGCCCTAACCAAGGCATTGGTTGCGAAGCTGCTTCATCAACCCACGGTTGCAATACGTGAA
>JAGQSI010000123.1 GCA_020439605.1 Acidimicrobiales bacterium
CGTGACTGGGGCTTTGCTGGAGACTATGTGGAAGCCATGTGGCTAATGCTTCAACAGGACTCCCCAGATGACTACGTCGTATCCACCGGCGAGACCCACACCGTGCGCTCATTCTGTGAACTGGCGTTTGGTCGGGTCGGGCTCGACTGGGAGAAGTACGTGAAGGTGGATGAGCGCTTCTTCCGCCCCGCCGAGGTGGACCTGCTCGTGGGCAGCCCAGCGAAGGCAGCCAAGCAGCTCAACTGGGAACCCAAGACCAGCTATCCAGACCTCGTCAACATGATGGTTGACGGCGATATCGCTCTGCTCTCCGGGGACCTTGACGGCCTAGCTCGTTGAGCCACCCGCCGCGCTCATGAACGCCAAAATCACGGTCATATCTGGTGGGGTCGGCGCAGCGCGGATGCTCTCCGGGCTGATGGCAGTGGTCGAGCAGGCCGAGCTCACCGCCATCGTGAACGTGGGAGACGATCTCGAACTGCACGGTCTACGGATCTGCCCGGACCTCGACACCATCACCTACACGCTCGCCGGCGAAATCAACCCGGAAACGGGCTGGGGGCTGCGGGGAGAGTCGTGGCAGGCCATGGAATCGGTGAAACGCTACGGGGGTATCTCGTGGTTCGGGCTCGGAGACCGTGACCTAGGCACCCACCTCTACCGGACCCAGCGAAGCTCAGAAGGGGCGACTCTCAGCGAAATCACCGCCGAGATCACTGCGGCTTGGGGGCTTGGGCTTCGGCTTCTGCCTGTCACCGAGGACCGGTTGAGAACGATGGTGACGTTGGCCGATGGCAGCGAGGAGGCGGGCGAGGAGATCAGCTTTCAGGAGTACTTCGTCAAACATCGCCACTCTGTGGCGGTGTCGAGCGTGCGTTTCGAAGGTGCTCCATCTGCGATTGCAGGGCCCGGTGTGTTGGAGGCAATCGAGACCGCTGAACGGGTCGTAATCGCCCCGTCGAACCCGATCGTGTCCATAGACCCGGTCCTTGCCGTGGGCGGAGTGAGAGAAGCGATAGAGGCCAGACGTGAGGATGTGGTGGCAGTATCGCCAATCGTGGCCGGATCGGCATTGAAAGGACCTGCGGATCGGCTACTGAAGGAACTCGGCCACGAACCTTCGGTGGTGGGAGTTGCCAAGATCTACGCACCGCTGGCATCGGTGCTGGTGATCGATGAGGCAGATCAAGACCGGGTGGACGAGATCGAAGCCGAGGGCATACGCGCAGTGGTCACCGAGACCATCATGTCTACCCCCGAGATTGCTGCGGCTCTGGCCAGAACCGTGCTCGACGCATGAGTGAACTGACGATCTTCGGGGTTAGCGGAATCGGAGAGATCCAGCCGCGAGATGACCTAGCGGGGATAATCGCAACAGCGGTGGCAGACAACCACGGCGGGCTGCAAGATGGCGACGTAGTGGTAGTCACCCAGAAGATAGTTTCCAAAGCGGAGAACAAACTCGTCGAGGTGGACCCCACCGATCCCTTGAGCCATAAGGCTCTGGTGGAACAAGAAAGCGTTCGGGTGCTGCGCCGGCGCGGGGACCTCATCATCTCCGAAACCAAGCACGGCTTCGTGTGCGCCAACGCCGGGATAGATCTATCCAACGTGGAAGTTGGTTACGCCGCCCTACTGCCAGACGACAGCGACCGCTCGGCGAGAAGGATCCGAGACGGGATCAGGGCAAGAGCAGGCGTTGAGGTGGCAGTGATCGTGAGCGACACGTTCGGGCGAGCCTGGCGAAAAGGTGTCACCGACATCGCGATCGGCAGCGCGGGGATAGGCCCGATCGTGGACTACCGCGGCACCACCGACACCCAGGGCCGCACGCTCGAGGTGACCGAGGTGGCAGTGGTGGACGAGTTGGCCGGCGCCGCAGATCTGGTGCTTGGCAAAGCAAGCGGGTTGCCAGTGGCGGTTATCCGAGGCGTGGATCCAACATGGCTGCGCTCGGGCAGTGTGCGCGACGAGATCGTTCGGGAACCCGCCGAAGACCTGTTCCGCTAAGGCCGGTTTCGCTAGGACCGGTTGCGGAAGTAGTCGAGTACTGCGGCGCTGCCGGTGGCTAGATCGGTCCAGGGCTTCCAACCGAGTTGCATCTCGGCACGACCGGCGTCGAGCGCCGATCGGGCAAGTTCTCCGGGTCGAGCCGGAGCCAAGGCTGGCGGAGCATCCACGCCGGCCACTTTGGCCATTGTGGAGTAGAGATCTGTGACCGAGGTCTCGACCCCGGTTCCGATGTTGATGATCAGACCGTCGCCCTTGTCCGCGGCACGGACGAATCCGTCCACCACGTCGTCCACAAATACGTAGTCACGGGTCTGCGAGCCGTCACCGAAGATCGTGCAAGGCTCACCAGAGAGCAGGCGTCCCGCGAATATCGCCACAACGCCGGCCTCTCCATGGGGGTCCTGACGGGGACCGTAGACATTGGCGAGGGCCAGCGTGCTGAACTCCATCTGATAGAGCGCCCGGTAGGCAATCAGATAGTCGCCGACCACCTTCTTGGTGATGCCATAGGGAGATAGCGGTACTTGAGGATGAGACTCACGGGTTGGCAGATCCTCATCTGCCACCTCCCCATAGATGGTGCCGCCAGATGATGCGAACACAACCTTGCGGGTGCCGGCGCAGCGGGCGCCTTCGAGAACGTTGAGACTGCCGATCACGTTGATCATGGCGTCACGAACCGGATCTGCAACCGAGATACGCACATCGATCTGGGCGGCGAGGTGAAAGATCACCTCTGGCTTGCGGCGCTCGATGAGCCCAACCAGATCTGAGTCACGGATGTCGAGACGATGGAAGTTGAATCGGTGATCGGGGTTGGCACGAGCATCAGCCAAGTTGGCCATGGACCCGCTTGAGAGATCGTCTACAACATCAACCTCATGGCCCTCGGCCAAGAGACGATCCACCAGGGTGGACCCGATGAAGCCAGCACCACCAGTTACCAGAGCACGCATAAGTTTTCCCTCAAGATTCGCTAGTTAGATGCTCATCGATGCCAACGCTTCCGCCTGATACCCGCAGCCCTGCAGCCACTTCGGCACGATCTCCAAGCACTGCAAGATCTTCGATGCGCGCACCCGAGCCCACCTTGGCCGATGGGCCAACGATCGCTCGATCCACCACACAATCCGCACCGAGATGGGCGCCGGCGAGCACTATCGAATCACGAACCACTGCCCCGGACTCGACCACAGCTCCCGGCCCGACTACCGAACGTGAAACCTTGGCATCTGGGGCCACCGTGGCCGAAGCATGGATACCTTCTGCCGGTTCTCCTCGAACCCCGTCGAGAAGATCGAGTTGGCTCTGCATGTATTTGACCGGGGTGCCGGTGTCTATCCAGTAGGTGTCGCCAGACATCGCGTAGAGGGCCTGGTCGGCAACCATCGCAGGGAAGACCTCACGCTCGATGGAAACCTTGCGGCCATCGGCGATTCGATCAAGAACCGACGCCTCAAGAACGTAGGTCCCAGCGTTGATGAGATCCGTGGGCGCTTCTTCACGCGGAGGCTTCTCCACGAAAGCAATAACGCGACCGTCTGGCTCGGTGGGCACAACCCCGAATGCGGAAGGATCCTCCACCTGATGCAACGCAATGGTTCCCTCGCCGCCGTGGGAGACATGGAAATCCACCAGTGCGCCGATATCGAGATCTGTCAGAACATCGCCGTTGACCACAACAAATCGCTCGTCGATACCAGCGTCAAGAGCAGCGAAACGGATAGCTCCAGCGGTGTCGAGCGGCTCGGGCTCGATCGCATAGTGAAGCTTGACGCCGGCGCATTCTCCATCGGGATAGGCATCGCTAAACGCATCCGGGCGATACCCCATGGATAGAACCGCCTCGGTGATGCCATGGCGAGCGAGATGGTCAAGGACATGCTCGATCATCGGGCGATGCAAGATGGTCAACATCTGCTTGGGCGTGGTGAACGTGAGCGGCCTCAGGCGGGTTCCGAAGCCACCAACAAGAACTACCGCTTTCATCCACCGCTCGATTCTGCGACCGTGGTGGCGGGGGTTTCGGCAGGGGGAGATGTAACCGTGGAGGAGTCGGTGGGGGCTGCTCCACCGTCTACTGCGCCGAGCGATTCGATCTCGGCGGCGGTGCTCGGTGCGGCGATATCGGTGCTGCCCTTCTTGACGAAGGCCAAGGTGTAGGCGCCGCCATCCTCGGTGAACTTGATGGAGCTGAAATCGCTGCGAAAGATCTGGTCCGGCTCGGTGCCGGTAGCGCTACGGGCGTCTTTCCAATGGGCCATGACCAACTCACCGGGCTCCCCACCACAAGTGGTCACGCCTTCTTTGACCGTGGTGCCACCGTCTTCGGTGGTCATGCCTTCTGGCAACTGAAAGCCGGTGTCTGTGACGGTGAAACCAACCTGCTTGAAGAAGCGCGCCATGGTGGCACGCTCACCCGAGGCGAGCTTGGTGAAGGGGTGGATGTGGATCAAGCCATCATTGTGGGTGTGAATACCCTGGATGTCGGTCGGGCCATCCTGGACCGGGCTCAGTTCGGTTCCACAGACGTTGACTGCAAACGCGGCGTGCCAGTGGTCGAACTGTTCCCCGTTACCGAGGTTGGCCTTCGGGGCTTGAGTGTTATCTCCCGCACCCACGTTCTGGTCTCGGGCAAACAAGACGATCCCGATTCCGAGCGCCACGATCAGAACAATTGAAATGCCAAAGATCCAATTTCGGTTCTTCGCCGGATCCTTAGCGCCACTTGGGTTACCTGAGCCGCTTTTCGCAGCGACGCGCGCGACCTTCTTGGCCGATGAAGACGATGCCATAGTTCGACCAATCTACTTGGCCAGCTCACCGAACAAGGACTCATAGGCCTCGGCCACTGCCGCCGGTGATGCCCACTGCTCCACGAATCGTCGCCCTGAGGTGCCCATCTGCGTTGCCATGTCAGGCGATTCGATGAGTCTGGCCAACGCTTTGGTAAACGCTTCGGGGTCATCCGGGCCCACGGCGATACCGGCTCCTGCGGCCTCAACGGTCCTGGCCACCTCGGTTCCGGGATCTACCGAGGCCACTACCGCACGGCCCGCAGCGAGAATGGTGTAGAGCTTGGATGGAACGCTCGAACGAGCAAGGCCAGCTTTGAGCGGAACCACGTGAATATCTGCAGCAGCGGCTACTTCGGCGAGACGGTCCTTGGGTTGCATATCCACGAAATGAACGTTGGACAGCCCCCGAGCAGCCTGCTCGAGAGCGGGTCTGGCCACTCCCCCACCGTTGATCACGAAAGCAACATCTGGGTCGTGGGAGAAATGGGTAGCGGCCGCGATCAGCAGATCTAGCGATTGCGACATGCCAACGTTGCCGGCATACATGACAACGGTCTTGTTCTCGAGGCCGAACTCCTTGCGATAGGCGTTCTCGCGTTCGGAGGGTTTGATTCGCTCGGTGTCGATGAAATTGGGAATGACGCGGACCTTGTCCGGAGATCCGCTCTGACCCCGCCGGCCCACGATCTTGGTAGCGACGTTGTCCTTGAGGTCCTCGGACAACACAGTGACGGCATCCGAGCGCAGATAGGTCTCACGCTCAAGCCATTGAGCAAACGCAATGACCTTCGGATTGGTGATTGCACCGAGCTCTACGGCCACGTCCGGGAACACATCTTGGATGTTGAACACGAACGGCACCCGGCGGCTGCGAGCCACCGCCCATCCCGCAGCACCGAGGGTCAACGGCGGAGACATGGCCAACACTGCGTCTGGTTTGGAACGGCTCACAAGTCCGGCGAGCGCAGTGAGTGCAGTGAAACCACCGAAGGCGAGGGCACGGG
>JAGQSI010000124.1 GCA_020439605.1 Acidimicrobiales bacterium
AACCAGCTGAACTAGCCGATCGATCATTGGCGGATTCGTTGGACGGGTACTCAGATTGCACTTTGTGCGCCCCCTTCATCGTTGCTGGTGAAAGATCGCAATAGCGCGTCCGATTGGAGGCTCGGCAGCGCAGAACCACCGTCAACCACGATGGTTTGACCCGTGATGTAAGAACTGTCGTCGGAGATGAGAAAGGCGATCACCTTCGCCACTTCGTCTGCTGTGCCGATTCGACCCAGCGGGGTGGCCGACTCAGTTGCGGCGCGCCATTTCTGGTTCGCAACCACTACCTCGGTCAAAGGCGTGTGGATCATGCCGGGTGCCACACAGTTGACCCGCACCCGAGGAGAGAGCTCAAGTGCGGCACTCTGGGTGAGACTGATGACACCAGCTTTGGCAGCCGAGTACGGGGCTTCTCCCCTAGTTGGTCTCAGCCCGCTCAAAGAGGCGTTGTTGACAATTGTTCCGCCCTGAGCCGAAATCAATGGGGCCGCGGCGCGGATCATGTTGAACGTTCCAGTCAGGTTCACGCCCACCAGTAATGCCCACTCCTTATCGGAGTATGTGCCCAGGGCCTTTGCGTTTCCCACGCCGGCGTTGTTGACCAAGTCACTCAAGCCGCCCAGCTCGCGCTCCACCTGCGCGACTGCCGCAGCAACTGACTCGGAGTCACGAACGTCGCAGGTGATGGCAAGCGCACCTAGTGAGCTTGCGACGCGTTGAGCAGCTTCAGCGTCTCTGTCGACAACCGCTACCGATGCACCTTGAGCGCCAAGAAGCCGACAGGTTGCCTCGCCAATGCCTGATCCCCCTCCGGTTACCAACACCTGCCTTCCTGCGAACCTACCGCCCATCGTCAACCCTCTCGCCGTCGCTCTCGCCGTCGATCATCACTACCTCATCATCGACGAAGACAACCTTGATGGTGGATGAGTCGATGAAGGTTTCCTCATCAGCTCGCATCGCCTCGCCGACCGGGCTTGAGATGAAGGCGATAAAGCTTTCCCAGGACTCAAATTCTTGTACCGCCACACCGTCCCAGCCAGATCGATCCCGGGCACTCGCCGGGTACTGCCGGTAGTCCAAGATGTGTCCACCGAGCGCAGGTGTGTCTCTGATCATTGGCCCGTGGACGTTGTGCCAGTGGTCCAAGAACTCCTCACGTGTGAGCGAGTCCTTGCGCTTGACGAAAGCAAACAACTTCATGAGAGTCCTATCCGTTGAACCAGTGGCCGGCATTCACGCCGATCATCTGACCTGTGACCGCACGGGAGAGCGGCGATGCAAAGAAGACGACCGTGCCGGCAATCTCGGCCGAGGTTGGCAGGTAGCCGAGACATGTCTCATCAGCTACCTCGTCATACACCTCTTGGAAGGAGATCCCACGCTTTTCGGCCTGATGGTTGAAGTACCACTCCACCGAATCTCCATAGATGTAGCCAGGATGAATCGCGTTGACCCTTATCCCCTTTGGACCTAACTCCAATGCCAATGTCTTGGTTGCAGTGGCCAGCGCCCCTTTGGAAGCTGCATAAGCACCCCAGCGTTGCTGGATCCGCTGTATGGACATGGTGTTGACCATCACGACACGGCCGTCCCCGCTGGCTTCTAGCGCCGGGACACATGCCCGAGTCATCGCTAGAGACCCAAACAGATTCACGTCCATGGTCTTACGCCATCTGTCGAAATCCGCGTCCATGAAGGTACTGGCATCTCCGCCGTCGTAGGCATTGTTGACCAAGATGTCTATGCCTCCAAGGTCTGCTATCGCTCCCTCTACAACTTCTTCGCATGCGGCCTCGTCGGTCACATCACAAATAAGTGGCAGCGCTCTTTTCCCGAGGGACTCAACCTCTGCAGCTACGGCATCAAGTTTTGAGCGGGTCCTGCCAACCAGAACGATGTTGGCGCCCTCTCGTGCTAGAGCCAATGAGATATCTCGACCCATGCCGGGGCCGATCCCAGACACAACGGCCACCTTGTTCTCAACAAGCATTCTCGGTCCTGTCTCGATCTATTGAGCGGGTGTTGGTGAAACGAGTTGTGGGATGACCTCAATACCGAAGCGTTCGATCTGCTCGAGCAATTCGCCAACCGAACGTGACCGTAAACGAACCTGAACCTGACCAACCCCCATGGCCGCATACTTGTTGAGAACGTGAGCAACCTTCTCGGGCGGCCCGCTGAGGGTGGGACCTCCGAGATCCCAGGTCGGCTCACCCAGATAGGTGGGCCCGATCAACGCTCCAATTACGAAAGGCTCATGGCGCCCTGCTTCGTTGCGCAACTCGTTGAGGGTCGCGATCGTGTCCGGGGTAACTGGTCCCTGGGGTAGCCAGCCATCTCCACGGGTTGCCGCTCGACGCATCGCTGGGCGCGACGAACCACCAACCCAGATCTGGGGCCCGTCGTCTTGGACCGGGCGGGGCCGCTGGCCAAAGTCCGCTGCGGGCCATCTCGGCCCCGGAAGTGTTGGATAGTCCTCGGCAAAGGCTGTGCGAAGCGCGTCTATTGCTTCGTCAAGCAATTCTCCGCGGCGTTCGAAGGGCAAGCCCAACAACTCGAACTCCCCCCGAAGATGACCGGCCCCTACACCCATGATTATGCGCCCGCCTGAGATCGCATCGAGAGTGGAGAAGGCCTTGGCAACCTGTAGTGGATGGCGGTATGCGGGCACGTAGACATGACTGAGCAGCGCTACACGCTCGGTGATCCCCGCCAACCAACCCATGGTGGCAACCGTGTCCCACCATTCCTCTCCCATAACGGTTGCCTGTTCGGATGGCACAGCGATGTGATCGCAGACCCCTACGTAGGCAAACCCAGATCGGTCTGCACTCTGAGCTACCTGCGCCAGTTCTGCTACCCCGGCGCTGCTCTCCCATGGCTCAGCGAAGTTCGTTGACTTTGATTGGATCGGCAACTGCATGCCTACCGCTAGCGCATCTGAACCAATGACGATTCCCATGTTGTGACACTGTGTCAGATCAGCGCCATGGTCGCTGACGTTCAGGCAAATGTGTCGCAGGCAGAAGGATCACCAGATTCCAAACCCGTTGTGAACCATTGCTTACGTTGCCGAGATGTGCCGTGGGTGAACGATTCCTGGTTTGCGTTAGAACCTTGAATTGCGTCGTCTCCAACGGCTCGGGCCGCGTTGAGAGCTTCGTCTATATCGCCGGGCTCGAGGCGCTCGAATGCAGACTTGGCCCAGACGCCAGCAAAGCAATCTGCCTGTAGTTCAAGCTTCACGGACAAGGCGTTGGCCTCCGCGCGTGAAGCCCCTTGTTGAGCTTCGCGAACCTTGTCGTTGATGCCCAACAAATTCTGGACGTGGTGTCCGTATTCATGCGCCAGCACGTAGGCCATGGCGAAGTCCCCGTTGAAACCAAGTTCTTCCTCGAGGCGTTCATAGAACCCGAAATCTATGAACATTTTCTGGCTGGGAGGACAGTAGAACGGGCCGGCTTCTGGCTGACCCACGCCGCACCCACCGGTGTCTGTGGCCGAATCGAAGATCACCAATGAAGCCGGTTCGAAAGCCTTGTTGGACGCAGCGAAGGTCTCGGCCCAAAAGGATTCGAGCAACGATCCCACGTCACCCACGAACTCATAGGCCTCATCCTTTGTTGTGCCGGCGTTAGTAGGGGCCTGCTGGGAAGTGGGCTGTTCGCCACTCAGCTGGCCCAGCACGTCATCGATTGCGCCTGTTCCACCGGATCCACCGCCACCCATGTTGGCGAGCAAGGTGATGACCACCACAACGATGACAGCAGGGATTCCTGCTTTGGCTCCCATACCGCCAAGGATTGCCCCAAGCCCACCTAACCCACCGCCGGCCGACCTCCCGCCCGAGCCACGCCCGCGACGGTCCTCGATCTCGAAGCCAGATCCATCTACGTCATCCAGTTTCATCTCGCCCCACTTGTCGCTGTTAGATGGCGGGCTTCTGGCCGGTGATGGACCAAGCGATGATTCGAGCCATGGTCGCTTTCAACTCGTCGGTTCGCACTCCCCAGAACTCAAAGCCGAGGCGATGGGATGATACGTGGGCCAACATCGCTACCAACACCCCGGCGATGGCGTTCGGGTCGAGACCCTCTTGGCCTTTACCCGACGCCTGTTGAGACCGTGCAGCACCAGCCAGCGCGTTGTTGAGCCCGTTGAGAAGACGGGTCCTCACATTGGCAAAGCGTGCGTCACCTTCATCTGTGGCGATGTCGACGACACGCAGAACCGGCTGGTGTTGTGCCCAGAAGGTGAGGATTGCGTCTGCGAGAGCCTCGCTCGCCTCATAGGCACCCTTGCCTTTCCAGTTGGCGTCGGTTACCAGGTGAGCAAAGTGGTCTCCACCTTCTGCCACCATTTCCTCGGCAAGCACGAAGATTGCTGATTCGACATCAGGGAAATACTGGTAGAAGGTGGCGGGAGAGGTTCCCGCTTCGCGAGCGATGTCCACCACCTTGAGGTCTCGGTAGGAACTGGTGCGCAACATCTCGGTTGTGCATTCGAGCAGGCGTTGACGTGTTGCCAACCCGCGTCGACCCGGAACCCGCCCATCCGCGGCACGCAGTTCCTGATCTTCGTCGGAGCTCTCGCTATGGCTAGTAGATGCGTCCTTCGAGCTCAAGCTATGCATCTCCGTTGCTTGGAGCTGGCGGTCGATAACAGGTGACGATCAGGCCAATCCCAGCGAGTGCTCCCAAACCCACGGCAATGGCGAAACCGGTGAGGGGAGCAAAGGCAAAATCAAACCCGAGCGCCCAGTCCAACGAGTGCTTACCCGGACCCATACCGGCAATAAAGGCAGCAAAGGTTCCGAGTACCGACACGTACTCCCATCCGTTGTTGCTCCAGTAGCCGTTGGGACGGTGATCCACCCACGCCGCCACGATCATGAGACCCACATAGCCCGCCGCTGCGAAGGGGGTGAGCAGACCGAGGATCATCATGATTCCACAGCCAAGTTCTGTGGCCGAGGCCAAATAGGCGTGGATCTTGCCGTTCGGCTTCATGCCGATTGACTCAAACCAGCGCGCGGTCCCGGCGAGTTTTCCTCCAAGGAAGATCTTCTTGTAGCCGTGCGCTGCGAGGGTCAGGCCCACGATTGTGCGCACGATAAGCGTCACGAGGCTTGCTTGGTCAAACCAATCACCAGGCGGAGTGGCAGAGCCAAGAACGTTCATCATCGAGCTTCCTCCGCTGCAGCGAGCTGATCACGCAGAACAAACTTCATTACCTTGCCTCCGGGGTTGAACGGCAGTGCATCAACTATCTGCACGTGCCGTGGGACCTTGTAGTTGGCCATGTGCTCACGAGCCCAGGCCACGATTTCATCTGGTTGAGGGTTGGTTCCATCGACAGCAACCACAAAGGCTGCGCCAACTTCTCCCATGCGTTCATCGGCAACGCCAACCACAGCAACCTGCGCAATCATCGGGTGATTGAGCAGAAGATTCTCGATCTCGGCCGGGTAGGCGTTGAATCCACCTACGATGAACAGATCCTTGATGCGATCCGTTATGCGCAGGTAGCCGTTGTTGTCCATCACGCCCACGTCGCCGGTGTGCAGCCACCCATCGGCATCGATGGTTTCAGCGGTGGCTTGCGGGTTCTCGAAGTAGGCCTTCATCACGTTGTAGCCACGAACCAGCACCTCGCCAGCTTCCCCGGCGGGCATCTCCTCACCGTTGTCGGCTGCCACCCGAACCTCAATGCCCGGCATCGCACGTCCCGAGGTTGTTGCGATGGTTTCGACGGAATCGCTTCGCCGACACA
>JAGQSI010000125.1 GCA_020439605.1 Acidimicrobiales bacterium
GACCACGTCGACGAAGTTGCCGCCTCTGGCGCCACCCCGGTGGTGGCCGACGTGGAGAAACTGGATGTAGAAGCCCTCACCGAACTGGTGCAGGGCAACGACATTGTCGTGTGGTCAGCGGGCGCTGGCGGAGGCAATCCAGCTCGAACCCGGGCAGTGGATCAGGTCGCAGCGATTGCGTCGATGGATGCTGCCGTTGCGGCAGGGATAAAGCGCTACGTGATGGTGTCCTACCTAGTGGTCCGTCGCGGATTTGATCTGGGTGGTTAGTGCGACTCGGCCTCGCTTGACTTTGGCGATGATGTCGTTGGCGTTCTTGGTCCAGATGAAGGGTTTGGGATCGTCGTTCCAGTGTGAGACCCAAGTGTCGATGGCTTCCTCAAGAGCAGCGACACTGTTGAACGACCCGGTCCGCAGACGTTTGTTCGTTAGCTGCGCGAACCATCCCTCGACGAGGTTCAACCATGACGAGCTCGTGGGGGTGAAGTGCAGGTGCCAGCGTTTACGTTTGGGGTGAGCGAGCCACTCGCGCACTTCGGGACCCTTGTGAGCCGAGAGGTTGTCCAACACGACGTGGATCTCCAGATCCTGGGGCGTGTGGACATCGATCCACTTGAAGAACGCCAACACGTCGGCGCCCTTGTGTGACTTGCGGGTCTGGTGCAACACCTCGCCGGTTCCCACGTTCAGCGCGGCGAACAGATCCGTGGTGCCGTTACGTTTGTAGTCATGGGTCATCGTGCGTGCCCGGCCCGCCTTGAGCGGCAGCGATGGCTGGGTCCTGTCCAACGCCTGACACTGGGTTTTCTCGTCGAAGCTGAACACCACCGCCCGCTCAGGGGGATTCAAGTAGAGGCCGACAACATCGACCAACTTCTCCTCAAAGCGCGAGTCGTTCGACAGCTTGAACGTCTCGACTCGCCACGGCCGTAATTTCCGGGCCCGCCAGATCCTTGCCACGGTGTCCTTGCCCACCCCGTGACGCGCTGCCATTGTTCGCGTCGACCACTGGGTCGACCCGTCGTCGGGCACTGTATGCAAGGTGTCCTCGACGATCGCGTCGATCACCGCCTGGGCGATCTCGGGTTTGCGACCCCGACCCGCAGCGATCGTTCCCACCGCTTCGACTCCGCCGGCTTCGAACTTGCGGCGCCACCGCCGCACCGTGTCTGGTGTGGTCGAACACGCCCGAGCGATCGCCTCGTTCGCCTCACCATCAGCCGCCAACAACAACGCGGAGGCCTGCACCACACACCGATGCGGCAACGACGACGAGCGAGCCATGCGCTCCAACTCGACCCGCTGCTTGCGAGACACCTTCAACAACGGAGCAACAACGACCGGCATACCCCACATCCTAGCTACCCTTGCTATTTCAGCGACGGACCACTAGGCGCTCGAGTCGGCCACGGCGTGGATCCCAGCAACTCCTTCTTTGCGTATGCCGATGCCAAGGCCACCGCGGATTCTCACCTGCGTGCCTCGTCTTTGGCTTGGACAATCCTCGGACCGGGTCCGCTCACCCTGGAGCCCGGCACCGGGCTGGTAGAGATCTCCCCTAACCCATCGAAGCCCAGTGTTGCTCGGGCCGATGTGGCGGCGATGATCTCGGCGGTAATTGAGCGCCCCGAAACCGCGGGACACACCATCGAGTTCAATAACGGCGATACACCCATCGCAGCGGCAATCGATTCACTCGTCAAGGGCTGAACACAGATATACCACTGCGGGGTGGCCCGATCTGCGAACCTAAGCCTGTGGGCCACCAGTTGGATGACAGCGACACCTCGGGGGCGTTTCAACACAATGACCAATCCGGCCAAGCCAACGCCCCGGGCGAGGTTCTATTCAGTATTGGCGGTGGCCTGGTAGGTGGGTTGTTGGGAGCTGCTTTCGTCGTAACGGTGACAACGATGATCAAGGAGTTGCTTGCCTTGATTACTCGCCAGGGCAACTGGGTGATGGTGGCGGCCCCTTTGGCCGGTATCGCCCTAGCCGTGCTCATCTTGCAGTTGGTGGCTCACGGACAAGCCGCCCAGAGCGTGATAGTCGACTCGGAGATAAGTCGACGGTTCTCGGACTGGTTACGGTTTCCGGCCAGCGCGGTGCGAGCCGACCTGACCGCGGACGTTGTGCGAAACGCCGGATCGGAAGAGAACTTTCCGTGGCGTCTGGCCCCCATCCGCGCAGCGGCGATCATCTCAACGGTCGGGCTCGGCGCGCCAATGGGCACCGAGTCCCCGGCTGCACACATGGGCGTTGCTTGCGGTGCAGCAATTGAGCTCGGCGGAGGTCGTTGGCGGCGACTGGCACGCCACGGAGCAGTTGGTGGTGGCGCAGCAGGTGTAGCGGCGCTCATGGGTCTTCCGCTGGTCGGGATGGCGTTCATGTTGGAACTAGGCCGACGAAACCGCGCCCCAATCTCGTTGCCCCGTGTACTCGCGGCGGCATGTGGAGCGGTGGTTGGGTGGGGTTTCAACGTCATCCTCAATCTGAGCCTGATCCGTTTGATAGTGCCGGCCATTGCTCCCAGCGACCTGAAACAGGCCTTGGCCACAGCGGCGCTCGTCGGGGCGGTGTCGGGTGTGTTGTGCTCGGTCACGGGCGCTGCCATCTACGGGGCACGCAGTTGGTCTGCTGGCCCGGTAGCGAAGATCCTCACCGGCGGAGCCGTGCTGTTTGGATGTGTGATGGTGATCCGGGCACTCGCTAGTCCGGCAGCGGCAATCGGCCCCGGAGCCGGTGCGGTGAGTTGGGCCGAAGGAGCTTCCGCTTCGACGTGGACCCTTATCGCTGTGGCCGGTCTACGTGCCGTGGCTACAACCGCCGCGGTAACCGCTGGCGGATGCGGCGGCCTGTTCGTGCCGTTCTTGTCCATTGGGGACCTGTGCGGACGGGCGCTGGCCCCAAGCCTTGGGGCAACGAGCGACCTGGCTGCGGCTGCTGGTTCTGCCGGAGCGATAGCTGGCGGCTACCGACTGCCACTCACCGCCATAGCGATGGTGATCACCCTTGGTGGCCCAGCTTCAGCACGATTGACCTGTGTGGCCTCGGTGGCGTTCGCAGCCGCGGCCGGCGTGGCTGCCGCCTATGCGCTCGACCAACTCAAGGCCCGTCGCCTCGAGTCGAGAGCTTTGGCCTGACCATCTCGAAGCAACAGCGAGACTGCTGAACCTTTAGGTTCCGCCGATATGGGCGTGTTGTTCAGTACAAACAACTTCCTCGCCCTCACGCACCTGCCCGCCGGCCACGCCATCAAGTGCAGCAAAAGGTCCACACGGGTTGTCAACGATCCAAACATGCAGCATTGGTTCTAGGCCGCCTTTGACGTTGGGAGGGGTGCAGTCTTGATCGGCGCCAACCACAGCTTCGCCAAGAGCGAGAGTTGGTTTGATTGGGTCATTGGTGAAGCAAAGGTTGTTGTGAATGTGCCATTGGGTGAGCGGCCCACCTAGCTCAGGCACATCGTCCATGGTCGAACCTTTGGTCAGGATGAACATCGCTGCGCTCAAGTACTTGTCGCCGTTTTCATCAAAACTGAACACAAGGGACTCAGGCTTGGATGGGTCGAGAATGATGTCGTCTCTCATGTAGGACCAGTTGATGAAATGCTCGGCCTGGCCGGTAATCCCATCACCGATCGAGTAGAAGCCACGCTCATTCAAGGTCGAGATGTCCTCGAACTGGGGTAGTTCTTCTCGCGTGCGGATCACCAGGTCTTCAGCTGCTGCTTGTTGAGTTGGGGTAACGCCGGGAACACCGCTGAGATCAACTGGTTTGTCGGCCTCAAAGGGCCCCGGATTCACGGCCACCTCGTGTTCGGTGCCATGTGTATCTCCTGCATGATCATGGCCACCGGCGTGAGAATGAGACCCGGCCGAGATCATCGACGCGAGAGTCAACACAGCGACAGGGAACACCGCTACCGATAGAACCGACCGGCTCATTGGCTCAGGATGTTGCCCGCCAACAAGTAGTTGTCTTGCGATAAAGATCCCTGACACGACAGCAAGAGCTGCTGCTGTGGCATCGGCCAACTGGATGCTCTCGGGTTCGGCCAAACCAGATATCGCTGCAATCCCTGAGGTCTTCGCCAAGATCTAACCCACTACCGCCGCACCGTTGATCGCTGCCCCAATCGCGAGAAACGATGGTCGCACCCGCTGAACAACCATTGCGGCTACACCCCACGCGAGTTGGGCGGCGGCGAGGAGGCTGAAGGTGAGCACAACCTGCTGGTTATCGCTATGGGACCCAATGGCGGCCGCATGGATGATTCCAGCACCGATCGAACCAACCCCGGCAATAGCCAACACGTTGCTCAATCCGGACTCCTTGTGCTGTGCAGCATTGGCATCGTCCGATGCATCAGTTGACGTCGAATCAATCGCAGTCATATCCCGTTACCCCCTAGGTGGCGGCCCACCTTTGTTTCCCATCGTAGTTGTCAATAGTTGGGGTGCGCTGTTCGGCCTTGACCATGACCTCAGAGCGAGCGTGATCGGCGAGGTGCCAACAGGATCTTCGGGAACTAGGTGACGGTGCACGATCATCACAGGAAACCAGAGGTGCCGATAGAAGGACTGCGTGGCTAATGGGTTGGCTGACCCTCAACGAATGCGAGCACGGCGAGAACGCGGCGGTTGCTGTTCGATCCGGGTGGGAGGTCGAGTTTGGTGAAGATCGAGCTGACCGCCGGTTCGACCGTCTTGATGCTCAGGTGTAGATGGTCGCAGATCGCCGCGTTGGTGAGACCCTTGGCCATGAGGGCGAGAACGTCGTTCTCTCTTTCGGTGAGCCGCTCGAGACGTGCTGTATTCGCTCCTTCGACAACGCGCTCGGCAAGAAAGAGATGCTCGAGCACGAGTGCAGCCTGCGAACGGAAGCCGTCAAGCAGTCGTCGCTCGTGACGGGACAAGGGTTCGTGTCGTTCGACAACCAGATTCCCGACGTGGCGGCCATCGGGGTCGAGCACCGTGACGGTGGTGACCCAGCTTGAGGGCGAATCCATCTCAAGGTTGTCCTCGCTGTTCAACGGCCAAACTCCCACAGGCCGAGTCTTGGCAGTGTTGCCCGCACCTAGCTCAACGCGGCTCGCGTCGAGCGTCTGAGCAACAGCGGCAGCCAGGTCCGATGGCAACTCGCCGCTGTCAGACCGGCGAGAGAGCCAGTCAAACGCTGCGTGTGTCGCGAGGGACTGCCGGTGCACAATCGCCCAGCCAGCGGCGACCGGCACCAAACAGGCGGCGAGCAGGCCAGGTGTCGGACTACCAAACCCGACGAGACCAACTGCCAGAGCGACCAGCGACAGGGCGACCGTCGCGCCGACAAAGCCGAGCTGACGTCGCACAGCCGAGCCCGACGAGCGCCACCGTGCCACGACAGCGACTAGCCAGACCGTTTGGAACGCAGCGAATGTCGTGTGGGCAACAGCTGTCCAAGCAGCTACCGACGGACCTTCACCTGGGCCGGTGAAAGGCGGTGGCGTGTTCACGCCGGCCGACTTGTAGCCGACCGGCCAGAGCGCGGAGCTCAGCGCTATCGCTGTGGTGAGCGCGACACCAACACCGAGTACTGGGTACCAGGCCCGCGACGGCAGGCGTCCGTCGGGAAATAGGACAACTGACAAGGTGACCAGAGCGAGCCCTACCGCCAGCGGCCACACACCCAGCCATCCCCACCATGGGCTCGTATCTGCCACAGCATGGTGGCTGATCTGGCGACCAAGGAACATCACCGCCTCCACGACCCCAGTTGCAAGGAAGACCCACCCGCATC
>JAGQSI010000126.1 GCA_020439605.1 Acidimicrobiales bacterium
TGAGCCGTTGCTGCATCTACACCTGTGATGGCAGGTGCAGTGGTTTCCGCCTCTTGAGTGTTGTCATTTTCTGTCGAGTTGGTCCCGCCCATGCCAGGAAACCCGCCGCCACCGGGAAATCCGCCGCGTCCTGGAAATGTGTTGTTGCTTGAGGAACTCGATAAGGAGACGGCCGCGCTCTGTCCGGCTTTGACCTTCGTGACATCGGAATCATCAAGGCCGAGCTCGACGGTGAATCTCCCGGCTGAAACCAGCATTATCTGGACGCTTGAAGCCGATGATGTGTCTGCCTGAGAGCTGGTGCCCGGCTGAGCGGAGCTACCAGAACCAACCGTTGGTCCACTTTGGCCAGAACCGCTTCCCGTGCCGGTCATGGTGGTGGCGCCGGTGCCGCTACCAGCAAGTTCCTCTCCCACGGTGAGATCCACTGTTGCGACGGTGGCGTCGAAGGAGGCCACGAGTTGCGTTCCAGCGAGGTCTTCTTGGGCTTCGGTCAGGCGGTCGCGTGCCATGTCGAGAGCGCTTGCATCGGCTGCGATTCGGGTTTCGGACGCTCCGGAATCCTCATCATCGCTCAGTGTGGCTTCTGCCTCGGCTACTGCGGTTTCTGCTTCAGATACCGCTGCTTCGAGTTCGGGTGAGTCCAGTTCGGCCAGCACGGTTCCGGTAGTCACCGCCTGTCCCGCTGTGACATGAACCGCTGTGACTGTGCCTGCCGCTGAGAAGGCGAGTTCCTCGGTCTGCTCGTAGGCGAGGGTGCCTTCGCCAGAGACGGTCTGGCTCACATTGGCGAGTGAGGCCTCGACCACCTGTTCTGTGCTGCTTGTGGCATTGTTCGTGGCGGTGTTGTTTGAGTCCCCTCGAACAAACCACCAGACGGACAGGACTGCAACGGCTATCACCGGCATGACTACCCATGGTTTGGTGGCAAGGCGCATGGTGGGGCGCATGGTGGGAGCCATCAGTTCTCCGTTTCGGTTTGTTCAGAGGTCTCCGCGGTGCCCGCATCGGTCGTAGCGCCACCTGAATCTCGGGTAGCCGCGGATGGGCCACCGGGTGCCATAGTTGGCGAACCGGGACCCATCGAGATATCGCCGATCACGATTCGCGTTGCTTGGATCTGGTTGTCCTTGGACTCACCCATAGCTCTGATGGTGTCTCCGACTTTGATGTCGGAGACCGAACGGGTTTCGGTGATTCGCACGGTGAGATCGTCAGGGAGATTTACGACGACCGTCTCATCATCACCGGTTTTGATGGTCAAGGTCGACGACTCGAGCGAGACGATCTCGCCAGAGGTCATGTCCATGGCGTCGTTGGGACGTTGTCCCTGCGTTGGCTGCTCTGTGGTGTCGTCGGGATTTGATCCTTGCGGTGGAGTGGCATCATCGCTTGGCGGCGCTGCGCCATCGGTTGGGGGCTCGAATCCCTCTGGCGGCGCTTCACCGCTACGCGGCCCACCGGCTCCGCCTCCACCGAAACCGGTGTCGCCAACAGTTACGGAGCGAGCTGTCACAGTGTTGTCGGATTGTTCGCCCCTAACCATGACGTTGTCTCCAACGGCTAGATCTGCGACGGTGCCTTCCACAGTTTCTGAAACCTCGGTTTCATCTGATGTGAGGATTGTGCTTGTGCTGGTTGATCCTTCAGCGTCGGTGCTCTCGACGGTCAAAGTGGTGCCGTCCACGTTGGTTACTTCGCCAAATGCACCAGAGCCAAAGCCATTGTTGGGGCCGGCGGTGTTCTGGCCAGACTGCGCAGAGCTTGTGGTTACGACTTGGTTCGCGTTTGCGGCAACCGCATCTGATTCATTGCCTGATCGGCCCATGAACGAGATGGCGCCAATGAGCAGTGCGGCGGTGATCACCGACGCAATCACCCAGGATTTCCATGCCGGTCGGGTTGGCTTGTGTGCAGGGGTGTCGGTGTCGATAGGTGGGGTGGAAATGGGGTCAGATGTAGTCATGTTGGGCTACGTGCAAGTGCGAAGAAGGGGAGTGCTCAGCCGAAGATGTGGCTGAATCGCTGACTCTGTGGAAGTTCACGATTGGAACGTAAAGGACCCGATTTCAGACTTGGTAGGAGTTGTCTTGGAGTTTTCTGACAACTCCGAGCGCGTCGCGCAAGGGGCAAATGGCCGGCTCGTAGCTCGGCGTGGCAACGTAGCTAGCCTAAGGCGATCATGCACTGGTGGAATTCGACGCTCGCTGAAATGAGCGGTGGAAAGTGGTGGCGAGCTGCACTAATTCTGACCGTGGCGCATATAGCGCCAGCGATGGTCCTGGTCGGTTTGTGGGTTGTGGGGTTCTTGTCGATCTTCGACAGCGCACGCTGGGTTCTCTCAACCCTGGCGGTCGTCTTTGCCCTCGCTAGCTTGATCGGGCTGTTTGCGCGCTTCGGCTTCTGGGGCACCCCAAGCACGTTTGGCCAATCTGGTGGCGAGGACCTCGAGGCAACCTTTCCCCGCTGGATTGGCTTTGGTCTCGGTTGGTTGCGGTGGCTTTTGCAGATTGTTGCCGCGATGGCCTTGTTTGCATCGACACTGTTGATCGTGGGCAACGCCCGGTGGTGGCATTTCGCCGGCACCCCAGAACTCGATTCGCTTCGCGCTCGGGCCGCCAAAATGCCCATCCCGAGCGACTGGCACCTTGTAGCTACCGACGCCTCGGGGACCGGGTTTCCCCGGTTCATGGAATGGTCCGCCGGTCCAGAGCCCGAAGGCTTTGTCGAGAAGACCTTCAATGTGCCCGAGTCGTTTGGTTTCAGTGACCTGAAGGCATGGATCTCTGGTTCGCAGTGGGCCAACCGGTCGGGCGGCGCCTCGTTCGGTGCGATCCAGCGAAATCGTTGCGACATCGGTTCTTCGAGTTGTAGAGCACACCTGATTCCACCTGCAGGCAAAGAACCGGAGTTCTTCATCCGTGCCAGGTTCGACGAGTCGTCATATCGAGGTGAGGAAAATGAGGTCCGGGTGCGCCTTACCTATAAACAACATGCTCCACCCACCTTCAGCGTTTCCGATTCTACGGTCGCTCGGGCACAACGGCTCCCTGTCCCTGCTGGTTGGACCCGCTACGACCTGCTCGAAAGTCGAACGATCAACGGCGAATCAATCACCCAGTTCTTCGAGGTTCCAGACGATTTCGACAGAGTGGATCTCGAAGCGTGGTTAAGTGGACCTGCATGGACACAGGGCGCCGATCCTTTCGGCGCACTTGTGCTCGACGACGAGCCATGTCGAGAGGTGGACTCCGGATCTGAGTTCCCCCGTTGGCTCTGCTCGGCGATCGTCGAGGGAACCCAACGCGACCCGCTTAGTGGATCCAAATGGAATGGACCGGTCGAATCGATATGGGTATCGCTGGATCCCGATCACAGCGTGCTACTCAATCTCTCACGCAACGGTTGACTTCGCCAGCGCGTAGCGGCGGCGCAGCCTGGTTGACCTCCTCCTCAGAACGGTGATGGCGAAGAGGGGCCCGGCGGGGTACTCGATGATCCGAAGCCGGGTGATGAAGGTGGCTCGAAACTGAGCGGTTGCGAAGGTGGATATGAGGGCGGCACCTCGAGCGGTGGACCTGGGTCCGCAGACGGTTCCCACATGAGCGGCGCACTACTGGGAAGTGGAGGCGGGGGAGAGAAGAGGGCCAGTACTGCACCTGCGGTCATGGCAACTGAACCCAAAAGTGTGATCCAGAGCCCAAAACCAATTGAGGCGCTTGTCTCTAGAAGTTCGTTGTCGCCCTTGATAGTGGAGGTGTCGAAGATGCCAAAGGTTGCGATGGACAGGTTGATCAACCCGATAATCACGGCGGTGATGGCCACTGAGCGCTCTAGCCCCGGCCTCCATTTCAGAATTAGCAAGAACGTAGTTACCACGCCAAGAAACAGTGTGATTACCCCGTAACCGTCGATCCCGCTGTTGGTGTCTGTGGCAGCGCCGGAATTGATGGTGGCCCACGGCAACAGCGAGCCAGCTGCCACCGCCGGTGTCCCAATAATGAGTAGCCACTTCCAGCCCATATCGTTCCCGCTCATTTTTTCAACATAGCCTCGAAAAGCGAACGAGTTGGGGCAAATGCCAAAGTGTGGATGAACGCCGATGCTCGTCGCCTCGTTTGTTGTCCATCAGAAACCTGTTGAACCAGTGAAGAAACAAGGGACCATGTCTCGACCCAAATGCGTGCGAAGCGGACCATCTCGTCTCATGTGGTTGGGATTTGCTCTGTTGGGTTGTGCATCGGTGGCGGCTGGCGTGGTTCAGCTCGTAGGGGTCAGGGCTGGCACTGCCCAAAGCGACACAGCCAGGGCGTCCGCGACTTCACAGATCGTCACGTTGGAACCCAAGTGGGATGACCACTCGACGCTTCACAACCCGGGAATGGGTTGGATGATCTACGCAGAGGAATTCGGCGGTCCTCTTGCTGATAGCGATGAGTTCTGGTCAACCGTGGACCCTTATGTGCAAGAGGCATCGGTCCTCTATTTGCGGGTGCCGTGGTCTCGTTTGGAACCTTCCGAAGGCCACTACGCGTGGAATGAGGACAAGAACTACCAGCGGCTGGTGGCAGGTGCGCGATCACGAGGTCTCCGCTTGGCTTTTCGTGTTTTTGTGGACAGCCAGGACACTCACCAGCAGGCCACTCCGCAGTTCGTGTTCGACGCTGGAGCGGAAGGCTACGCCACTGCGAGCAACTCCGATCTACTCACCCCTGTCGTGGATGACCCGGTCTTTCGCGAGAAGTTCGAGAGCTTCCTTGTTGCGTTCGGTGCCGAGTACGACGACCCCTCGACGGTTGACTTCGTGGATATGAACACGATCGGTCATTGGGGTGAGATGCATTCCATCCGCGCCATGACCGCAGAGAAATGGACCGACACACTTCAATGGTTGGGCTCGCTGTATCGAAGTTCGTTCAAACGGGTGCTGCTGGCCATCAACATCAACCCCGACCCCTTCGGATACGAAGCCACCGATGAGCAGATCGCTGCGGGTGCGATCATGCGTCGTGACAGTTTCGGCAGTACTCAGTGGTTTGCCCAGGAGCACAAGGACGCAATCGCAAAGCGATGGCCGTCGTCGTTGCTCGTGGCGGAGAACTGTTACCAGAGCTTCACCACTCGTGAGCAAGCTTGCGACAGTTCCTTCAAGCCGATCCGAGCGATGCTGGAAAGGGTTGTGGATGATGCACTTCGATTGCGGGCCAACTACCTCGACCTTCGCCATCCCGAAGACGTAGTTACCTGGGTTCGTGACAACGATGATCTGGTGAAACGGTTTGCAACCCAAGGCGGCTATCGAATTGGCCCTGCCAGAGCATCAATCCCCGAGTCGATTGCCGAAGGGTCAGCGAAGTTGCGTGTGAGCTGGCGCAACACCGGGGTTGGCAGGCTTCCGAATGACAATCCGCAGTGGGCCAACAAGTACAGGGTCAACTACGCATTGTTGGACCCCGAAAGTGGCGAAGTGGTGAGTCGCGTTGTCTCCTCGGTGGAACCGGGTGAATGGATTCGCGGCGAGAGCTATGTGGATAGGTTCGAGCTGTCATCGGCTGACATTGATCCGGGTCGCTATGAACTCGCAGTAGCGATCGTCGACTCCACCAATGATGATCTCCCTGCCATAGAGCTAGCAGTCGATTCTCCTGAGCGTGACCGCTGGGCTGTTCTTGGCGATATTCAGATCGGTGAGTCAGCGAACGGAAACGGTCAGATGCTGGCGGTAGTGGGTGTGGTCGTGGTGGGATCGATTACAGATAGGTGAGTCAGCGTT
>JAGQSI010000127.1 GCA_020439605.1 Acidimicrobiales bacterium
CTCTTCGAGCGTTTCACCCTTCCATGCGTAGACCGGCACACCTGTTGGGGCGTCGACAGTTCCATTGGGGCCAACGACGGTGGCAGCAGCAGCATGATCCTGTGTGCTGAAAATGTTGCAGGAAACCCAGCGCACATCCGCGCCGAGCGCCACGAGGGTCTCGATGAGAACAGCGGTCTGGATGGTCATGTGCAGCGAGCCCATGATGCGAGCTCCCTTGAGCGGCTGCGCATCGGCAAACTCGGCGCGGGTGGCCATAAGGCCGGGCATCTCGTGTTCGGCCAGCTGGATCTCTTTGCGGCCAAATCCAGCCAGGGTTAGGTCTGCGACCTTGTAGTCACCAGGGTTAAGGGTGGGCATGACGTGCGTACCTCCACGCGTCAACAGGGCCGCAAAGGCGCGGCGGTGCATGAGTTGTGGGGCTGGAGCCTGCTGGCTCACCCATGACAGCCCTCAACGGCCGATTCGACCGACGAACAACTGTAGTGGCTGACCCGATCTGGGGCCCATATGGAACCAAATGCCCATATGGGTCAGCTGCAAAGAAGTGCAGCAAAACTGAAACGTGTTCTAATCTTCGTCCATGACATGTGACCGCCTTGTGGACCGGGTAGTGATCGTGACCGGAGCTGCCTCCGGGATCGGACGAGCAACAGCAGCTCGCCTGGCAAGCGAGGGAGCCAAGGTGGTCGCTTCAGATATCGCAGCGGATGCACTCGCTGAATCTGTGGTTGAAGCGAACGCCGCAGCCAAAGAATCCGGACACGGTGGGGAAGCCATCGCCGTGGTGAGCGATATCTCGAAAGAAGCCGACGCTGCTGCCACGGTTGGCCAGGCAATCGATTCCTTTGCCAAGCTCGACGCCATAGCCAACATCGCCGGCATGTTGCGATCCGGGCGCACTCACACCTTCGGCCTTGACGAATGGAATCGGATCATCTCGGTGAACCTCACCGGCACCTTTCTGATGTGTCGAGAGGCGCTCCCCCACCTGATGGAATCCAAGGGATCGATCGTCAACTCGGCTTCCACGTCGAGCACCTTTGGCCATCCATGGATGGGCGCCTACGCCGCCTCCAAGGGTGCCATCTGGTCCTTTACCCAAACGCTGGCCGTCGAATACTGCAAGGTTCCAGTCAGAGCCAACTGCATTGCTCCAGGAAGTGTCCATAGCGGCATCACCTCGAATGTGGAGTTCCCCCCAGATCTCACCGAGAAAGAAGGAAAATTGGTTCGGCGGATCATGTCCCCAACCGGATTTGGCAACCCCGCTGACGTCGCAAGCGTGGTAGCCATGTTGTTGTCCGACGACGCCCGCCACATCACCGGCGAATGCATCAGGATCGACGGGGGTACCCACGCATGAGAGTAACCATCGCTACCGCCTACCTTCCGCCCGAAGAGCTCGGCCCTATTGCCCAACTCGCCGACGAACTCGGCTACAACGCAATGGCGCTAAGCGACCACGTGATCAACCTGGAGTCCCTGGACACCAAGTACCCCTACACCGAGAGCGGCGCAAGAAGGTGGGAGGCGTTCACCCCATGGGTTGATCCGATGGTGGCCATCGGATCGTTGGCTGCACAGACCAAGAACCTGCGCTTCTACACGAACGTCTACATCCTTCCGATGCGCAACCCGTTGATCGTCGCAAAGACCGTCAGCACTGCTTCGGTTCTTTCGGGTGGACGTGTTGCACTAGGGGTGGGCATGGGCTGGTGCGAGGAGGAGTTCGACCTCACAGGAGGGACTTTTGCCAAGCGCGGAGCGAGGGCCGACGAGATGATCGGGATCTTGCGCAAGCTCTGGGCGGGCGGATGGGTGGAGCACCACGGCGAACACTTCGAGTTTCCTCGCCTTGAAATGACCCCGGTGCCGTCAGAGAGAATCCCGGTGTACATCGGTGGTGTGTCGGATCATGCACTTCGTAGAGCTGCACGAAACGATGGCTGGATCTCAGATCTGATGAGCACCGACGAAGCGGCTCAGGCGCGTATCAAGATCGACAGCTTCCGTGAGGAGCAGGGCGCAACCGGTGACTTCTCGATGATCGTCTCGCTCAACGATGCGTGGACAGTGGACCATTTCCGCAAGGCCGCGGATGTCGGAGTCACCGATCTGTTGACCATGCCGTGGTCCTACTACGGGGGTTTCAAGCTTTCCCTCGATGAGAAGTTGGCCGGCATGAAGCGCTTCGCAGACGAGATTCTGCAACACATCAGTTGAGATAACTGCCAAACTAGGCGGATGCGTCGCTCATTTGCCCTTAGCGTTATTTCCACATTCGTTGCGTTGACCTTTGTTGCTGGCTGTGGCACAAGTGGAGACAACGACGAAGCAGACAAGAAGTCAACCACCACGACATCGGCGGCCAGCGAAGCCACTAGCACGACAGAGGACAAAGACAGCACCGAGAAGCAGACAACCACGACATCCACGGAACCGTCTGGTCAGACAGCCAACGTCACCACAGAGCAACTCAAGGCGATACTGCCAACCCTCGAGGACCTCAATGACCCGGCCTACACCGAGGAAGAGGTGGAACTCGGCTCTGATGAATCCGATGACCCTGAAGATGGTGAGGACGAAGAGGACGACCCCTTCGCCAAGGCTTGCCCCGGCGTCAGCGAGTTGGAATTCTTTGACGACACCGACGGGGACACGAACAAGGACAGTGTCTCTGTGTCGTTCTCAGCACCTGATGACCGCGAGGTTGAGGTCCGAGCGGACCCAACTCCAATTGGGCTGAGCTCCGATGAGCTTGAGAACGCTATCAAGGTCCTCAACGCCTGCGGTGAGGTAACCATCGAAGACGAGTTCTTCGGGTCCATGAAGATCAAGTTCGAAGCAGAACGAGACAACTCCTTCGGGGACCATGGTCTGCGACTCACCATGGCTACCTCGTTTAGTGTCATGGGAGAGACACTTCCTATGGAGTTCGTTGGCTACGCCTTCCACACCGAGGGAGTAGGAGTTTTTGTCAGCGTTTCGAGCGGCTTTGACTCCTCAGAGGCATCAGCCATCGAGAACCCAACGCCGGTGCCAGCCGATACTCATCACCTTGAGCCTCTGAGCACACTGATGGTCGAACGAATCGCCAACCTCTGAGCCGCAGCTAGTTCAGCCGGTATAGCTCACGGTTCCGGCCTTGGGCTGTGCTGGCGTTGCCTCAGGTTCTCCCGCGCCTTCGCTAGGTGGCTCAGGCGCGCTTAGATCTTCGTCCGGAATCCCAACCCAAAGGCCATAGGTTCCGGCCTCTTCAACAGTTGCTGTAATCAAGCGGCCCCCAGCAACCTCATGGCTCACAACGTTGATCAGCCCTTGCACGTTGATGCGATGGGTGGGTGAGTCCTGGGTGGGCGTCCACACCACCAGCTCACCACCGGAGCGTCGCGCTTGCGCCTTTATCTTCAGATATCCATTCTCGGGATCCGAGCGAAGCTCTACAAGCCGCCCTGGCGTTGCTCGTGGATAGCCACGCCCAACAATGTCCATGAACTCACTTGTCGGACCCAACTCGGTGTTGGAAGGACATGCCAATCGGTTCATGTGAACTGAGTCCTCAGCCGGTGAAACCAGCGATCCTCCCGACCATTGCACGTGATGTGGGTCCCCACATGACTGTCGCCACTGCCACCACGCACCGCCCCACCTGAACGCGTCTTCGCTAGCGGCGTAACGACGTGCCTTTGCCAGAGAGTCGGCACTCGTATCCCACCAGCCGTATTCGCCACCCCAGTTGGGAACGCCAATGCTCTCGGTGAAGCCGGCAATCAGTTCGTTCATGCCTTCAATGGTGAAGCCGTTATCGATCGATTCCGAATAGTTGTGCACTCCCGCAGCAACGTTGTCGGTAGAAACCCCAACAGAGCTCGGATCTGGGATAACCAATCCATTGTTGCGATCTCCAGCGGGGATGGCCGGTTCCACGATCAGAACGGTGTCGAAACTCGAAGATGATTGGCTCTGTCTGATCTCTTCGATCACGTCACGAAGGAACTCGTTGTAGATGGGCGACAGTTCGGCGCTGGGCCGCGACGTCTCAGGTTCGTTCAGTAGGTCAAATCCAGCTACTTCTGCACGTCCGCCAAAGCGCTCGGCCACGTGACCCCACATCTCCACGAATGCATCACGAATGCCGTCACGATTGTCGTAGAAGTTGTTCCATGCCCGCTGTACCGCTGGGGAACTATTTCGATCACCGCCAACCAGACAATCCGATAACCCGTCGGTGATGGTTGCCCAGCCAGGGGCACCATCCCAGCCTTTTGCCGGTCGGGTCCCATCTGGGCACGACGACGGGTCAGCAGTTGAGATGGTGTCGGTGAAGGCGTCCTGATGCATGTCGATGACGGTGTAGATCCCATAAGACGCCGCTGCCTTCACCGCTTCGTCGACCTGATCCAGATAGGAATCGTCATAAGCACCACGACTTGGCTCGATCCGAGACCAGCTCACGATCAGGCGAACAACAGAGAAACCCCGAGATGCCATAGACGCCCAGTCCGCTTCGCTCACCTCGATGACCGGGTCAATCGCAGCCACTCCTTGCCAATACTCACCGAGCGAATTGACGTTCACGCCACGAAGCAACAGGTCCCTTCCTGCAGTGTCCACGAAGCGCCCACCTGAGGTCTGCACAGCCAACAGATCAACAACCTCGGACACCGATACCGGAGCCTTGGCGCGAGTTTGGTTGCTTCGCCCAGAGGTAGGACCTACTTGGACCACAGCGACAAGTAGAGCTACCGCTCCAACCGCAGCTCCAACACGACCCCCTGAGATTCCCATCCCCTCACAGTATGGGAAATACGACCGCTACTTGATTGCTGTGGGTGCAACGAGTCCGCCTGATGCGCCCGTTAGCGGGATTGGCGTGGCTGTGAGAAGGAAATCCCACTGGCCGTCTTCGTTGCAGTCTGCTGCTAGATCATCGAGATTCCAGATCTGGCCTTGTGCCAAACCCATGTCTCTGAGGTGGATCATGTGGATAGGCAGCAGCGCCTTTGGATCCTCGCCGGGGAAGCACTCCAACACGAAGGTATCCGTGGCCACGCCAGCAACATTGTTGTCGTGGAACCATTCGATGCTCTTGGTAGACAGCCCGGGACACACCATCCGGTAACGGTCCTTCTCCCCGATTCTCAGGAAGTGAGTATGACCGGTTCTTACCAGCACGATGTCGCCGGATTCGATCGTGATACCTGCGTTGGCAACACACTGGTCAAGCTCATCGCCGGTAATTGGATGGTTGTCATCGAAATGATCTACGCCGTGGAGCCTGGCCACATCGAGCAGGACACCCCGCGATGCAACCGGACCGTAGGCCTGAATCCCGAGGTCCCCAGCTCCTTGGGCTGTCACCTGTTCACGAGAAACACCGTTGTAGAGCTCGCCCTCATATCCCACATGGGACAATGCGTCCCAATGTGTGCACGCCTGCACCCCCATCGAGAAGCGGTCATCGTTGGTGGTGAAACCATCTGAGTCCCCGGTGTACTCGACGTTGATGGCAGTCATCTCGAGTTTTGGATTGTCCCGCCCCGGTATCGCCCCAGTCTGAGGACCATCGGAATCGAATGGGAGCGCCAGCGAGAACACCTTGGCGCTTCTAACGGCGCCAACGCCTCGCATTACCGCAGCGGAATCGATCAGGTTGAGAGTTCCCTTGCGGTCATCTTGGCCCCATCGACCTCGATTGGATACCCGGTTTGCGAGATGGAGCAATTCGTCAGGAAGCTTCGGCATCAGAAGTCG
>JAGQSI010000128.1 GCA_020439605.1 Acidimicrobiales bacterium
TAACGCGATCACGGTACGCACCAATGCTGTGGTTTCGGAGATCACCAGCGATGCGGTGCGTCTCGCCGACGGTAGCGAGATCAAGGCGGACCTTGTCGTGGGTGCGATTGGGGTCCGTCCCGAAACTGCCCTTGCCGTTGAGGCCGGCCTGACGATTGGCCCTAACGGTGGGGTAGCTGTGGACGGGGCAAACCGAACCAGCGACCCTGCCATATATGCCGTGGGAGACATGACCGAAAAGACCGACTCCGTCTCGGGAGACACCTCTCTCATTGCTCTGGCCAATGTGGCCAATCGTCACGGGCGTCGAGTTGCCGATGCCATAGCTGGGCGCACGGTCAACGAAGCGCCATCGCTTGGTACCGCCATTGTGAAGGTGTTCGACCTCACAGCGGCCACCGTCGGGTGGAGCGAGAGGAGGTTGCGTGCCGCCGGACGTAACCACCGGGTTCTGCACTCGCATCCCTATAGCCATGCCACCTACTACCCCGGTGCTACCCAGATGTCGGCCAAGCTGCTCTTCGACCCTGACACTGGGGAGATTCTTGGGGCGCAGATCGTTGGCCAAGACGGCGTGGACAAGCGCATAGATGTCATCGCCACCGCCATGACCGGTGCCTTGAGAGCAGATCGGTTGGCGGATCTAGAACTTGCCTATGCGCCGCCGTTCTCATCGGCCAAGGACCCGGTCAATCAGCTTGGGTACATGGCAGAGAACGTGATGGGTGGTGACTGCGATGTTGTGCAAGCAGCTGAACTCAAGACCCTCATGCAGGACGGGTGGAGCGTGATAGACGTGAGAACCCCAGCGGAGCATTCACGAGGGGCGATCGAGGGCTCGATCAACATGGCGCTCGACGATCTTCGTAACCACTTGGACGAACTCCAAGGCACCAACGTCGTGGTCTATTGCGAGGTGGGTCAGCGAGGCCACACCGCCACTGCACTACTTGCGGACTCGGGAATTTCCGCTCGCAACCTCGACGGTGGCTACCGCACCTGGGTTGACGTAACTCGCTCATCCGCCACCTAGAGGCTGTAGGTACACAGTCCGATCCTGATCAAATCGTGATTCTCGTATCAGCTACACAACGCCATACGCCCTACGCCTTACCCGTCTAGGGTTTGAGCTACATCAAGATGGCCGTCGCGAATGGCTTGACGGAACTGTCACGCCGTTCCAACAAGAGGATGAGACAACGAGTCCCAACGCTGCCTACGCCAACTACTACCAGAGCTCAAAGAAGCCCACTCAGAGAAATTTCTCATCGCCTGGCGGTAACTACGGGTGACCGTGGTGGTGAGGTCTCGATATTTCGCGTG
This sequence comes from Acidimicrobiales bacterium, assembly GCA_020439605.1. GTDB lineage: Bacteria > Actinomycetota > Acidimicrobiia > Acidimicrobiales > Iamiaceae > Aquihabitans. The sequence continues at coordinate 1,324 of JAGQSI010000128.1, forward strand.
AGAAATCCAAGGTGCTGAGCGGCGATCATCATGCTCGCAGCAAGGCGTTTCAGGTCCCACTCCCAGGGTCCCGGAAGTGTTTCATCAAAGTCGTTCTGGTCAAATACGAGCTCTCGACTAGGTGACGCGTATGCCCCAAAGTTGGACAGGTGCGCATCACCACCCAACTCAACGATCAGCCCGGACGAGGGTGTCGCCGAGAGGTCTGCTGCCATGAGCAGCCTGCTTCTTTACGCGGGAGTGATGTTCGGCACCCCGCTGAGCGTTTAACCCGAACCTCGTCTAATGGACGGAAACCACCGCAGAAAGTGAAATGGGTGTCTAGGTTGGCGAGCGAGACTGAACAATCCCGCGATTTGTGGCTGTCAATGTGTCCTTGGAGGAATTTGAGATTGTTCCACGTGAGTGAGACCTATTCGCTCAAGGTGAGAAAGTCACAGGTGGGCCCCGGGGCGGCCATTAGTCGCCTATCCAAGGTGGCGAGCGGAAGCCCGAGGAGTTCGGCCACCGCTACATACCACGCGTCATATGCGGTGAGGTTGTGTCTAAGTTCCCAAACCCGTTCAGCCACCAACTCGTAGCTCACTGGCCGAATTCGAAGTGCAAGAAGATCACCGTAGGCAATGCAGGCAAAATCATTGGAGAGCGTTCCAGCTTGAACTGCAAGCCGCAAGACGTTTGCCACTTCGGCGTAGATCAGTTGTGGCGCCACTAGGTCCGTAGACAAAAAGCCTTCTGCCCACAGACCGTCGCTCCCATTGTCAACCAATGCTGCCACCGCCACAGAAGCGTCGATAACCAATGTCATCTGCGGTCGCTATCTAGATAGTCAAGGATCTGTTCTGAGGTGAGTGAGGTGGCGGCCCGTCGTTTGCGATCAACAATTTGGCTGGCAAGCAACTCAATATCAGGGCGAGCGGCCAGTTCGATTAGCTCCATGCGAAGGTATTCCTGCATTGAGCGCCCCGATCGAGCGGCACGGGACGCTATTTCATCTCGGACGTAATCTGGCAGATCTCGGATCGTAATCGAAGGCATGCATGCAATTTAGCTGCACTAGAGGCAGATTGCATGTCCTGAATCGATCGTGACTCAAGAGATTCCTTTACATGGGCTAGTAGCCCCCTTCCCTCGGCCATGGGACTTTCACTACCGCTTCAACCTGCTTGGTCGTTCAGTTGAGTTCTTGAGCGAGCCCGATAAGAAGTCCTTCTGGGCCGCGGATGTAGCAGAGTCTGTAGACGTCTTCATATTGCACGACTTCGCTGCTGACGAGCTGTGCACCGTGCTCGCTCAATCGAGACAGAGTGTCGTCGATGTTGTCCACGGTGAACATGGTTCGCAGGTAGCCCAATGCGTTCACCGGGGCCTTTCGGTGATCCGCTACCACTTTCGGCTCCAAGAAGCGGGACAGCTCAAGTCGGCCATTGCCGTCAGGGGTGCGCAACATCGCAATCTCGACACGCTGGTCTCCCAGTCCGGTAACGCGCCCCGCCCACTTTCCTTCCACCATTGCTCGGCCCTCAAGTTCGAGCCCGAGCTCCACAAAGAACTCAACTGCCGCGTCCAGGTTCTCAACCACGATGCCTACGTTGTCCAGTCTGAGAGTCATCGATGCACAGTACGAGACAAACGAAATGGCTATGGGCCTCGACCCGACTCCTAGGTAACCAGACACGGTGCTCGTCTTGTCGGAGAAGTTGCCAAATCGGACCTGCGAATAGTCGCCACTAGTTGCACTGAAGGCCCTTCTTCAATACGAAGAAACCCCCGAACCGGAAGGCTCAGGGGTTTCCGATGTCTCGCGACATCAAGTGGCGGAGGGTGTGGGATTTGAACCCACGGTGGCCTTGCAACCACAACGGTTTTCGAGACCGTCCCATTCGTCCGCTCTGGCAACCCTCCGGCTGCGACGTTAGCCGCCAGCAGTGCCGTGGTCCCAAGATGAAACGTCTAGCGACGCTCAACGAAGAAGGCGCTCATCAAATCCGCTGCCTCTTTGGCCTGTATTCCAGCTACAACCTCGCTCTGGTGGTTCAGGCGAGTGTCGACGGCAAGGTTGTAGAGAGAACCCATCGCACCGGCCTTGATGTCTGGTGCCCCAAACACAACTTTGGCCACCTGGGCGGCCCAGATCGCGCCGGCACACATGAGGCAAGGTTCAAGAGTGACGACGAGCGTCGCCTCTCGGAGACGCCATTGACCTAGTGCCTCTGCGGCATCTCGTAGGGCCAGAACCTCGGCATGTGCTGTTGGGTCCGCGGATGACTCGCGTTCGTTGTGTCTAGCTGCGATTACATGACCGTCCAGCAACACGACTGCACCAACAGGAACCTCTCCCTGTTCGCCTGCTCGACGCGCTAAGGCGAGTGCCTGTACCATTGCATCGCGCTCCGGCTCAGAAAGCTCTCTGGAATTCATTCATATGACCGTAGGTGTTCTGCTGCTCGGTGAGAGTGACATCGAACAGCCGAAAGGTCTATCGGGGCAATTAGGGCTGCGCTTGCTCGACATCGACTAGTTCTGAGGCGGCGATCCCAAGTCCTTTGGCGATGCGCAGGACGTTTCGGTAGGAGAGATTTCGTGTCCCTCTTTCGATCTGGCCAATGAAGGTCCAGTGCAATCCGCTAGCGGCAGCCAGCGATTCCTGGGTCAGACCAGCGTTGTTGCGAAGTGTCCGGACTCGTGAGCCGAACGCCACAAGGTCTGGATCACGTTTTTCTGGAGGGGGAGTAGCCATTTCTCTAATGGAACCCCGTCTAGTGACGAACCATCCAGAGATCTTGCGTCTAGAGACGGTGCGTATAGAGCACCCATGGGTTGGCTACGCTCTGTACTGGTGCTAGGGCGTAGAGAATCGGCGCATGTATGGCTCACGCGGTGGAGGTGTTCATGGTTTCAGTGTCACAGGGCGTCGCTAAGTTTCTGATCTGTCGACGTTGGACCTGCTCAAGGGCCAGCCGGCGAGGAAGCGGCCCACATTTTGTTGATCTCAAGGAGCTGCCATGACAGACATAAATACACTCTCGGCCAGAGTTGCCGCGCTTGAGGACCGGCTGGCCGCAATGGAACAGCGGGTGATCACACGTCAGGTCTCGGTGGTTGACGAGCTGGGCGTTGAAAGGGTCATCTTGCGTGCCACATCAGGTACTGGTTCGGTGCTGGTGCGCCTGGATAGACCCGAGGGTCTGACCACAGGCATCGAGCTGGTTGCCACAGAGCCAATTGACGAGGAACCAATCGTTGGTATCTACGCCATAAGAGATGGTGACTCGTCTATCTAGATTCAACCGCGTTGAACAACTAGACCGTTGGCTGTCATGGCCTTCTTTGCTTCGAACATTGCCTCGCCGTCAATGATGATTCGTCGGCTGCGACGCTCTAGGGCCCTGCTGAGACAGGGGGCTTCAGAATCAGTCGATGGAGTCGACCGCTCGTATGAGGGTTTGGCGTCTGCCCAGCCTCAATCGGAGAACCCTGATCACAATTGGGCGCCCCCGGAGCATGTCCGTACGACCATAGATGCAACCATTCGACCACAGGGACATGGCCCCTACCGACGCCTGGGCTGGGCGCCAGGTGAGGCTCATGTCGTTCGAAACGATCTTGGCTTGCAACTAGCCCCAGAACAGGTTCGTCAAGACAATCGTCGGTCGTTGCTGTATTTCGCTCACCACACAGACATCCATATCTGCGATGCACAATCTCCCGCACGCCTAGTTGGTGCTCAGGGATTGTCATGGTTGCACCCCGGGCTTGATGCCTCTCATCGTCCCCAGGAGACGATGTCCACCCATACCTTCGACCAACTGATCTCAGCCACCAACCGCCTCGCCCAAAGCGTATTGAGTGGGGCAAACATGGCCTTTTGCCTTCAGGGTGGCGATCACACCGACTCGGGCACGATCAGTGAACTGCAGTGGTGGAGCCAAGTGCTCAACGGAGGTCCCGTGTCGCCAAATACTGGTAAGGCGGGCATCTACGAGGGCGTGCAACGTTCACAGAACAAGCACGTGTGGCAACCCGACTCAGGGACAACCGATGCTCCATCTCGAAGAGAGTTCCCTCGCCTTCCCGGCGTTCTTGATAGTGCTGTAGGTCCGTTTGTGGCAGAAGGTCTAAACGTCAGATGGTTGAGCGTCTATGGCAACCACGACCGAATCTTCTCAGGAATGTTCGGAAAGTCGAACGCCCTACATCTCGACCGCCTCGCAGACATGCTCTCTTCGGGCTCCACCGCTCCGGTAACGACAGGCTCAATATTGAGGGCCGCAGCGCGGGCGCCCCTGCCCGCTAGGTTCCGCAGAGGTCGCTCTCGAATAGCGCCTGGTTTTGGCAGTGTGGAGATCACGGCGGATCCAGCGATGAGGCGAACTGCTACGGCTAAGGACTTCGCGACGGTGA
>JAGQSI010000012.1:0-3403 GCA_020439605.1 Acidimicrobiales bacterium
TAACCAGCTACGCCGGCTCGTTTCCATCAGGGTGATCATGTGAAAACCCGGTGCCGTGATCATGTTGATGATCTCCGTGTTGATGACCATCGTGAGAATGATGATCGTCGTGACGGTGATGGCCACTTGTGCCAACCCACCGGTCATCAACCGGCTCGGCTACATCGCCCAAATCGGCCACGCCAGCAATGTGGAGTCCACCACGAGATTCGGAGCCGGATTCATTCCATCTCTGAGCTGCCTCGGCGAGCACCTCTCGTACCGGTCGACCGGTTTGTGCTGCAAGACGCGCTGCATCCTCGAACTCGGGTTTCACTCGGCCAGGGCTTACCTTCACTCTGATCGAGCGACCATCCACTTCAACTCGTTGCATGGTGCGAGGAGAAACCCACCGCTCGATCCGATGTACTCGCACCCCTAGCGTCCCGGTCTCGGCTGCCAACAGTGACCCGAGAGACGACGCCAGAGCTGGATCGGCCAACACCGAAATCGTGTGAGCTGGCCTCCCCTTCTTCATGACTATCGGAGTGATCCAGGCATCGTGAGCGCCAGCATCCATGAGAACGTCCACGGCATGGGCCAATAGCTCGCCGGTGGAATCGTCGATATTGGCTGAGAGCACCACAACCGGCTGTCCCCCGTCACCATGTTGTTCCTGCACCTCACCGATCACAACCTGAGTCAGGTTGGGACGATCAGGTAGTTCCCGCGAGCCGGCACCAAAGCCTGAAGCGCCAAGGGTCATTGCTGGCATGGCTCCGTATCCACTGCTCAACGCAGCGATGAGCGCGGCGCCCGTTGGGGTGGTTAGTTCGACGTTCAGATCAACGCCTCGCGTTGGTATCCCTGCGAGCAACTCAACCACCGCAGGCGCAGGGTTGGGGATGATTCCGTGGGCAGCTCGCACCATCCCCAACCCAACCGATACCGGCGATGTTTGGACCTGATCGATGTCAAGGAGTTCAAGCGCAGCGCACGTTCCCACCACGTCCACGATGGCGTCCAGGCCCCCCACCTCATGGAAGTGGACCTGATCCGGGGGCCTTCTGTGGAGTCTTCCCTCGGCGTTTGCCAACGCTGAGAACACGGCAGCGGCTCTTTGTTGAACCCGCTCAGGGAGTCGGGCCTCTGCAACTAGGCCTTGGATGTGTGCGGCGGTACGGACCACCGTGCCTTCATGGGCGTGGACGTGCACCTTGGTGCCGGCAATGCCTCCTCTAAGAACGGGCTCAACCTCCAACTCCCAGCCGCCAACAGGAACCTGGCGCAACAACTCCCGAACTCCCTCAACTGGTGCGCCCGCGTCTATCAACGCTCCGAGTGCCATGTCGCCGGCCACTCCGCTGAAGCAATGGAACCATGCCGTAGTCATCTCTCTGCCACCACATGTCTTCCCACGAGTTGGCGCACCACAGCGCAAGCGGCGCCGAACCCATTGTCGATCCCCACCACGGAGATCCCAGCGGCGCACGACGCAAGCATGCCCAACAGTGCAGTCACGCCTTCTAGCCCTGCGCCGTAACCGACACTTGTGGGAACAGCCACAACCGGTGCTGCGGTTAACCCACCAACGACGCTGGCCAAGGCGCCCTCCATGCCCGCCACAACAACTACCGCGTCGGCTTCTACTAGTTCATCCACATGACCCATGAGTCTGTGGATCCCAGCAACACCGGCATCGGTGATTCGAAGCGGGTCGAAGCCATGGGCTCGCAAGGTGGCCGCACATTCATCGGCCACAGGCAAGTCGGCGGTGCCTGCCGTTAGGAGCACCACCGTCTCACGGCGTTGAGGCGCTGGCCTCCACACGACCGTTGAGCCCAGCACCTGCGCTCCAGGGTTGGCATCGCTCACAGCCTCGATCATCGGCCCATCTGCCCGAGTGAGCACCACTGGGGCCTCATCGGAACAGGCCAACAATTCGCTGACTATCCGTGCTGCTTGGTCCGGCGTCTTGCCCTGTCCATAGACAGCTTCAGCGGTCCCTTGCCTCATCTGTCGGTGATGATCCACCCGCGCAAAACCCAGGTCTGCGTACGGCAGGCGTCGAAGTTCAGCGACTGCATCGTCGGGGGAAAGCGACCCTTCGATCACCCCTTGGAGCATTCGCCTGATGGCGGCTTCATCCACGCCTCTATCCTTGCTCCTCGTGAACGATAATGCGCAGCCTAAGTCCATCAACACCGATGCCGCCACGGTACGCGTCGGCTTTTTGGGTCCACGCGGCACATTCACCGAACAGGCGCTGCTCACCCAGCCCGATCTAGCTGCAAGCGAACTGCTCCCATACCCCTCGATGGCAGACGTTCTGAGAGCCACCGAGACCGGCGAGGTTGACCTCGGGTTCGTGGCGATAGAGAACTCGATCGAAGGTACCGTCAACGTCACTTCAGACACCCTGGCATTCGATGTAGATCTCTACATTCAGCGTGAGGTAGTAATCCCAATCCAGCAACACCTCATGGCTGTGGCCGGTGCAGAGTTGTCCGATATTGAAGAGGTGGTGTCCATGCCTCATGCCACCGCTCAAGCCCGCAGGTTCCTGCACCAGAACCTGCCGGGGGTACGTACCCGCGCTGCAAACTCAACCTCCGAGGCCGCGGCTCAGGTGGCGAGCGACGCCAACCCAAAGGTCGCAGCAATTGGGAACCAGTTGGCTGCCACCATCTATGGCCTAGAAATACTTGCCGCAGACATCGAGGATCACCCCGAGAATCAGACCCGCTTTCTCGCAGTTGGCCCACGCGTTGTCCCTGCACCTACCGGTCACGACAAAACCTCCATCGTTGTCTTTCAGCGCAAGGATGCTCCCGGCAGTTTGTTGGCGATCCTTCAGCAGTTCGCTGCTCGTTCCATCAACCTCACCAACCTTCAATCTCGCCCCACCAAGAAGGGTCTCGGTGACTACTGCTTCATGTTGGACCTAGAAGGTCACATTGCCGACGATGTTGTGGCGGACTGTTTGCGAACCCTCAAGGTTGGTGGCCACGACGTGAAGTTCCTGGGTTCATACCCTGCCGCTGGAGACCATGGCCCCGCACTGCGAGAAGCTGCCGCGGATGCAACCAACAAGGCCGACAATTGGATTGCCTCGTTGAGGCATCAGATGCGTCCATAGCCCTCGCGCCACAGACAAGTGCGGTGTGAACCGACCTTTGGGTTTGGTGTTTCGGTGACGAGAACCAATCTCACGCATCCCTGAACGCTTCGCTGTTACGTTCATCTCCATGTCCGCACAAAGCCACGACCATTCCCATGGTCACGACCATGGGGGTGCCGCCCGCAGGGCTGGTGAGCGCCACAAGGGCCGTCTAGCTCTTGCCTTTGGAGTGCTGTTTGTTCTGATGCTGGTCGAGCTCATTGCTGGGTTCGCCACCGGTTCTTTGGCTCTGCTGTCAGACGC
>JAGQSI010000012.1:3442-16398 GCA_020439605.1 Acidimicrobiales bacterium
ATCCAGCTCGCTTCTAGAGGCTCGCAGCGTCAGGACCGCACCTTTGGCCTCTACCGTCTCGAGATACTCGCCGCCCTGGCCAATTCGGCACTGCTCTTCGGCGTTGCCATCTACGTTCTGATCGAAGCACTACGACGCTTCGGTGATCCCGTCGAGGTACCCGGAACCACGGTTCTGGTGGTGGCAATCCTCGGGCTCATCGCCAACCTCATCGCATTTGCCCTACTGAGGGAAGGATCCAAGGAGAGCCTCAACGTCGAAGGTGCATACCTAGAGGTGCTCTCAGACACCATCGGATCTGTGGGTGTGATCATCGGGGCAATCATGATCTCGATCACTGGATGGGCCTGGATCGATCCGATTGTCGGCGTGGCGATAGGTGCATGGATCTTGCCCCGTACCTATCGCCTCGGTGCTCAAGCGCTCCGAATTCTGGTTCAAGCCGCGCCTCCGGGGCTCGATCTTGGAGCCGTGAGCGCGAGTCTTGAGCAACTCCCGGGAGTGATAGACGTACACGATCTTCACGTCTGGACTCTCACCTCGGACATGGAGGTGGCTAGCGCTCATGTGATGGTCAACGACAATGTGGACCATCACGGGGTGCTCGATGCTGCTCGCGATGTCCTACAACGCGAGTACGGGATTTCCCACGCGACCTTGCAGGTTGAGCCAGCTAGTCACCACGGTTGCGACGACGTCTCCTGGTAGTTCGCGCCAAGCCACAGACGTGCTAGCCGTTGGTCTTGTTGACGAAACCAGCTAGTGGACGGCACGGATTGCCTCGCAGGCTCGGACATGCGGGATAGCCCGTCGGTACCTCAACGCCGGCCACAACTGGCAGAGCGATCGATGATGGCCGGCCTTTGGAACGAGCGATCTCGTTGTCCTGGGTTCCATCGAGCTGTACGAAACTCCACACCGGCCTGTCTCCGCCCGGCGCAGAGATGGTGAGCCTGAGTTTCGAGCCCTTACGGAAGGCATGACCGAAGGGATACACCTCAACACGAAGCTTCACGAACTTGCCCTTTGGCATTGGCTCGGCATCGGTTTCCAACTGTGTGATCAGCGGCTGCAGTTCACTCGAACGTTTCGTGTCGAGCTTTCGCTTGGACCCTCGAAGCCAACCCGACTGCACGTTCACCTCTTGGCCATCGGTTCGAACCTCGGACAGAGTGACTTGAATATCGGTATCGGTCTCTGAAGAACGCACCCACAAGTCCACGGAACCAGACCCGATCATGACGGTGTCCTTGTCGAAACTAGGAGTGGTGTAGACGAGCGACTTTCCATCCACTGGATACGCCCAGTTGTAGGCGGGCAGACGGCTCCAGGAGTCTTCACCCTCCTTGAGGCTCACCTCTGGGCGAGCGCTCGGATCTGATTCGTAGGAATCGATCGAGCCAGCAGAGTCATCGGCAACCTCGGGTGCCGACTGGCTCAAGGAACCGTCGGGTCCAAGGAACCATCGCTGGGCGGCGGTCCCCTCAACCGGGTAGCGGTCGAAGCCGTGCTCAAAGGCCGCCGTGGGCACGCCGGCCTGCACTGTGGTGGCGCCTCCGTTGTCGAACAGCACCCTCACACGGTCACGTTCTGCCCAGTGTTCAAGGGCCTGTTCATAGGTGAGTCCGTCGAAGGTGCTTGAAGGAATGGGCATGGTTGCCGCTGCTGCATCGTCGTGGATTACCTCTCCGGTGACAACTTTCATCAACCCGCCAAGCCCCTTATCTGGCACCTCCTCGGCCACGAACAACTCGAGGAACTGCGTCCAGCCCTGCAACACGCTTGGTTCCGCGAGACCTTCGGTGTGATAGCCGTTCACCAGCGTGAACCAAGCCTGCTTGTTCTTGTCGAACTCCGGGATGAAAGTCGGAGCATGGCCACCAACTTGTTCGTCCTGCCATGATGCAACCATGTACACAGGCACCTCGATCTGATCCACAAAGGTCTCAGGAGCAAACGAGTTACCGAGATTGTTGATGATCGGGAAGAACGGCATCACATCTATCAACGAAGCAAGATCCAGGTTCTGACCCCGCATCTCAAGATTCTTGGCGCAGACCTCGTCTCCCTCGTCGATCTTCTTGTTGACCCATTCAGCAGGGCTTGGGTTCTGTGCCTGTTGATAGCGCTCGGCAATCCAGCTTCGAGCGAAACCCTTGTTCTGTATTCCGCCCGGCCACAGCAGAGCCCTGAAACCGTCGTCGTAGGCAGCCATGGGCGCAATGGCCGACAGGTGTGGAGGTTGAAGGGATGCGGCGTAGAGCATTGCCGTGGCGGGATAGGAAATGCCGACCATCCCAACCTTGTTTCCCTTGACCCAATCCTGGGCCGCAACACTCTCCACGACGTCATATCCATCAACGGCCTGTGAGTCCTCCCACAGTTGCATGGAACCACCCGAGCAACCCGATCCACGGATGTTCACTCCCACCGTTGCGAACCCGAGTTGAGCTGCAAGGGTCTTGGAGATTGTGACGGTAGAGGGCGTTGGACTCGCTGGGTCATAGCCCGAGTACTCGACAACGGTTGGATACGGTCCGTCTTCGATCGGTCCGGGCAGAGTCACGTTGGCGGCCAGTTTCGTACCGTCGCGAGTGGTCAGGTACTGGTATCCCTCTACGAGTTCCTGACTGTCATAGAAGGCCTGGGTCGGGTGGAAATCCTTTGCGGTGACGGTCAGAGTTTTGGATTGCTCGGAACCATCTACACGCGCTACCCGGTAACCCTCACCGGCATCTATATAGCGAAAGACAAGAGCACCCCGCTCATCTGCTTGCCGTTGCTTGACGAGGTGAACCTTTCCAACCTCGTCAATCTTTTGGGTTTCAACCACCTCACCGGAACCGTCAAGAAGTTGGTAGGTGGCCTTCGGTTCATCGAGTAGCCAGATCTGATTGGTGCCGGCGTGGGCCTCGAGAGTCTCGGGAGCGTCGAGTTGGCTCGACTCCTTCGAATCAGCAGCATTGGAGTCCGAGGTGCACGCCCCCAACATTGATGAAACCAACGCCAATGACACCGCCCCAGCAATCAACCCATGACGGCGTCGACCCATAATCACATTTACCCCCTCGAGCACCCCTTGCGCTCGGACCAGCAGACTACCCCAAACCGACTAGGTGTCGGTATTACCCGTGCTGCCAGAACCGGTTTGAGAGACCACCAGCCTTGAGAAGCGATGCCTCATCGAGGCGAGCAACTTGCTCCTCACTCAGCGAGATCTTCAGTGCACCAGCATTGTCCGTGGCCTGGTCATGATTCTTTGCGCCGGGGATAGGCACCGCGCCTTTGGCCATGATCCAAGCCAGCGCGATCTGACCTGGCGTTGCTTCATGGGCATCTGCCAACTCGCGCACCACTCGCACCACCTCGTCAACCTTCTCCATTGGATAGTTGGAGAAGGTTCTTGTTGATGGAGGTGGATTGGTTGCCGAGTACTTACCGGTGAGTCGGCCTTGACCAAGTGGAGAATAGGCCAGTGGAACAACTCCCAGATCTCTGCAGGTCTCCAATAGTCCAGAGGTCTCCGGTATGCGGCGAAGTAGTGAGAACTCGATCTGATTGGTGGCTAGTGCCAACCCCCGTTTGGAGAGCTGCTCCGCAAAAGAACGGGTCTCTCGAACGGAGTAGTTGGACACTCCGATTGCGCCGATCAACCCCTCACTGTGAGCGGCAGTCATGGCTTCAGCTAGAGCACCATGACCTCTAAGCGAGACCGGGCCATGGACCTGATAGAGGTCTACCTTCTCAAGTCCAAGACGTTCCAGCGATGCCCGCAGGGACTTGAGGAGTTGAGACCTGACGTTGATCTTCCATGGATATGGAAAAAACTTGCTGGCGATCTGGACCTTCGCAGCCCTTTGTGGATCTCCCGCCAGTAGTCGACCGATAATGCGTTCGCTCTCGCCTGCGCCGTAAACCTCGGCGGTGTCGAAGAAAGTGGCTCCCATATCGATCGATGCGCGCCATGCTTCGCCGATGGTGTCCTCGGTGAGCGATGTGTCATAGGAACCCATGCCCCAAACCTTGGAATCTCCCCATGCCCAAGTGCCCACTCCGAGTCTGGGAATTGTGGTGGCGGAACCGGCTAGTTGAAACCCAAGATCACCCATGGCTGAACCGTACCTGCATCGGTGCTCTACGGTGAACGTAACGAGGTGGACGATGGATATTGGCCAATGATTTTCAACAAACTCGCAATCTTGGCCATTGGCCTTGTAGCGCTGAGCACCAGTTGCACCGTGGTCATTGATGAGTCCGCTGATCAATCAACGCAGCCCAACCAGCCAACCTCGAGCGTCGACACAACTGTTGTCACTTCGCCGTCCACATCAGCTTCGCCATCGTCTAGTTCCACGTCGCCCACCCCCTCGACCACATCCACGCCATCCGCCACCACATCGCAACAGCTTCCCGTTGGCGATGTTCCGATCCAACTCCCAGACCTAGGAGCCGCCGGGTTGGTCGACCGTCTGCAGGTCGCACCCGAGGATTCATCCATCCCCAAATATGAGCGGGACCGGTTTGGTAACGGGTGGGACTACAACTACCAAAGCGGTTGTAACACCAGGGAACTGGTTCTTATTGAAGAATCGTTGATCCCTGCAGAAGTTGACGACCGCTGTCGCCCAACGCTTGGACGTTGGCGATCGGCCTACGACGCCGTGGTGACCACAGATATCGCAGACCTACAGATCGATCATTTCGTGGCTCTCGCAAACGCGTGGAGATCAGGTGCATGGAGATGGAGCGACGAACAACGTCGCGCGTATGCAAACGATCTCACGAGCCCAGATACTTTGATCGCTGTAAGCGGACGGTCCAACCAGTCGAAGCAGGACTCGTCGCCAGACGAATGGATGCCTTCGGATAGGCAGAGTTGGTGTAGCTACGCGCAGACCTGGGTGCGCGTCAAGGCCCGTTGGCAACTAAGCGTTACCCCCGCAGAGAAGTCCGCGTTGGTGTCCTTGCTGTCGAACTGCTGAACCTGTCGCCCAAGCTAAGCCATCCCTGCTCAAGCGGTGACCAAGCACTACTCAAGCGCTGCCGGCCACGTTTCGAGGTTGGCCGAGAGTGTTGGCTCTAGGCAGGCTCTGTGCTTTTCGCCTCGAGCAAACGCTGGAACCAGTAGCCGCTGTCCTTGATGGTTCTGACCTGAGTGTCAAAGTCCACGTGAACCAGGCCAAAGCGTGGGACATAGCCCTCGGCCCACTCAAAGTTGTCCATCAAGGACCACGAGAAGTAGCCGCCGACGGGAACACCGTCTTGTATTGCACGGCGAAGCTCACGCAGATGGGCCTCATAGAAGGCGATACGGCGTGAGTCGTGGACCCGACCGTCTACTACGTGGTCAGGGAAGGCTGCACCGTTCTCTGTCACGTAGAGCTTTGGCACCGCGTTGTATGAGTTCCAACGAGTTAGTGCTTCGTGGAGTCCATCTGGCTGAACTTCCCAACCCATCGCGGTGATCTCGTATTCACGGTGATTGCGGCTGATCCATGGCACACCGCGCAGCATCGGCACCGGCCAAGGCTTGACCATCTGACGCTGGTAGTACTGCACGCCTACGAAGTCCCAGTCCACACGAATGTCCTGGTCGTCGCCGGGCTTGAGGTAACGGTCGATCCCACGAAGCAATGGAGCGTCATCCACCGGGTAACCCATACCCATATTCGGTTCCCAAAAGATCCGGTTGGAGATGGCGTCGATGCTTGCCTTGGCCTTGCGATCACGCTCGGTATTGCCAACCGTGCGCATGGGTGTCACGACGTGGGTGGTTCCAACATTGGCGTCCTCAACGTTGGCACGCACCACCCGCGCACCAACCGCTTCGCAAAGGTTCACATGGTGTGCAGCAGCCAGGTATTTGCGCAAGGAACGATTGCCGGGAGCGTGGGTTCCCAGTAGATGACCGATGAGAACAAACGAGCAGGGCTCGTTGAAGACCATCCAGTTCTTGACGCGGTCCCCGAGGCGAGCGGTAACCACATCTACGTACTCCTCGAACCAGCCAAGCACCGAACGGTTGGTCCAGCCGCCTTGGTCTTGAAGTACCTGGGGAAAGTCCCAGTGATAGAGGGTGACCCATGGCTCCACACCCTGTTCCAGGCAGGAGTCAACCAGGCGGTCATAGAAGTCGAGGCCGCGTTCTTCTACCCGACCCACACCATTGGGCAGCACCCGTGGCCATGAGATGGAGAAGCGCTGAGCATCAAAACCCATTTCCTTGACCAACGCTGTGTCTGAGTCATAGCGGTTGTAGAAGTCGCAAGCGGTATCACCGTTTGCCTTGCCACGAATTCGCCCACCGCCATGGGTGAAGGTGTCCCAGATCGACAATCCTTTGCCGTCGGCCTTCCAAGAACCCTCAACCTGATAGCTGGCGTGAGCAACGCCCCAAGTGAAGTTTTCTCCGAAATCAGCTTTGGTGAGATCCGTCTTTGGCAAATCGGTCATATAGCCATAATGACCTACGCGAGTGGGTCAAATACCAACCGACGGTAGGTATTTGTGGATCTGGGTGCTCGCGGGGTTCTCGAACACAGGTGTTTACATCACGCGAACGGCGTACTCGCGGCTAGTGATCAACTCAGTTACCAACACGTCGAGGGTTGTGACCTGCGAGGTGAGAGCTTGCACCTGCGCCGCGTGCTCACTTGGCGAAGGGGCCCTGCCCAGCACCATCACATAGACAACGGTGACATCCACGCCAGCTTGTTGAACCCGCTCGAACTCACTGGACTCGGAGAAGCCAACCATGAGAGATCCGCGAGATCTTGACTTGGTATCGAGTTGAGAAGTCCAGAACCTGATGCCGCCTAGGTCTCCAGGACGGTCCAGAACATTCAGGTAAACCTGTTCCACAAATCCTCGGTTGGTGAGCGAGCCGTAAGCAGAAATGAACTCGCTTGATCGTGCGAAGTGCTCCGAGATGCTCACAAGACTGCGACTCGATGAACGGCGATGGCCAACCCAGTAGTTGAGTCCGTCCGCGTCAGGAATTCTCTGGAAGTAGGCCTCGTAAAGCCGCACAATCGGATCCACGTTGTTGCGGTGATCCGACGAGAGACGGAGCTCTTGCGCCAAGGTGCCGGGGGTTAGTGCACCACTACCCAAGCGACCTACAAGCTCATTGGTAACCGAACTCGATGGCTCTTTACCCATCAGGTCCGAGTACAACCGAGTTACAAGCTCTCCCCATGACTCGAACGGTGACCAAGGCTCGGTAGGACATGAATCCATTGATGCAATGGCGCTGTGAGCATTGACCAAACCACCCCCGACGGCATGCTCGTTGAAGCCACTGATCGGTGTGGCAGTTGAGCGCATCACGTCAAGAATCACTGAAGGACTAAGGCAGGGGCGGGCCTGTTTGATCAGTGCAGCAACAGCAGCCACATGAGGAGCCGCCTGCGAGGTTCCATAGAAGCGGTAAGCGCCGGACTCGTAGTTGCCGAAAAAGGAATTGGCGCCACGATTGGTTGCTACCAGGTCGATCGTATCTGTCTGGCAGGGTTTGCCAATAGCGGGAGTACTGCCTGTGACCGGCCCCCAGCAGTATGTGACGGGTCCTCGTGAACTGAATGACTCCGGAGCCAAGGACGAGTAATACGGGACCGCGCCAACCGAAACAACGTTGGGGGTCAAGTTGTGGCCGTAAGAACTAGGGCCGATCACATCAGTGCCCTGTGCAACGCTGCGCTCTACTGCTGTCACGGAACTGCTTCTCGAAGACACGGTTCTAAAGCGAGGAGTACCCGACTGTCCGTACCTACCAACTACCAGGTCATAGGTTCTGTTGAATCCAGAGGTATTGGTGTACTCGACGAGTTCGTACGCCTTCTTGGTGGAGTTGATGTTGTCGTAAGTCGATTCGCCAACAACCGAGCCCGAGGCCTTGTCCACCAGGAACAGGTCAAGGTCAGTGGTGACTGCGTTCACCGGCTCGCTGTAGCCGAGGATTATTCGAAGGCTGCCACCGGGTCCGAGCGTGTACCCGTTGCCAGTATCGGTTCCGGCACCGGGATCGAAGTCATGGCAGAGGTCTATACCCGCACTTGCGGTTACTGCAGAGGGACACGGGCTCGGACGTAGAGCCATGGCCTCATAGGAGCCAACATCGTTGTTTCCAATGCGCAGGTTTGAGTTCTGCGCCGAGGACACAACCACCACACCTTGGGCGCTCACCTCATTGATTGCCGCAGCAATGATCCCGTCCTGATAGTGCGGTTCGTTGAAATAGGTGATGTCATCGACGATCACATCCGCACCTGCAGCAGAGAGGGATCGAATCTGATTGGCAAAGTCCACGTCACCGTTGAACGCGGTGGCAAAGCGGATGGTGGCACCAGGTGCTAGATCGTGAATGGCTTGGGCCATGGCCCTGCCCTCATCTGAACCAGCACTAATTTTCTCCGACTGGATCTGAACGGCCTTCTTACGGCCACACGGGTTCGAGGGACCGGGCAACTCGCCGTTTGCTACGTCTGCAGATGCCCCACCGAGGTTGTTGTAGGAATCTGACAGAACGCCGATCATGAGGCCCGTACCGTCCACGTCGAACTCACTGCGAGCCGATGCAGCGTTGAGTTGGGTATCTCCCTCGGACACAATTCGGTTCTCGCAACCGGGAGCATTTGTGACTGCTCCAGTAGACCCGCCGAGTACCTGAGCCACTGCTTGTCGAGCGCCTGCATTTATGGACGGAGTGCGCTGTTCCTCTATCCCCACCACACCTTCCATGGCCGCTAGATCGGAGAGGCCTGCGGGCTGGACTGCCACAGTTGCAACGGCGCCATCAGGACTAGTTGCAACCAGAGTTGCTCCGTGGCTCTCAGCGCTTTGGTCAGTGACTACAGGCGAACCCGGTGCAAGCATCAGGTTCACCAGAATGGTTCCTTGATCGCCACGCAACAATGACCCGGCACCGCTGGTGGGCAAGCCGACGAGCTTGTTCTCCTGACGAGGCGACAACTCTGGCGTGGCCTGCTGCGCCAGGATCGTCAACTTTGGACTCAGCGGCGTTTCGTATCGGGCTTGTGTGTTTGGATCCACTACGGGCTTTGCTTGAGCCACAGCGGGAAGGAGCGCGCCACAAACACCTACCAACGCGGCTACCGCGAAACTGAGTGATCGGTGTGTGGATGACATAAGAACCCGCGACTAACTAGCAACCTTGCCCATTCACACTAGAGGCCCAAGCATGCTTTCTCACCTGCAGTAACTGTGCGCAGTGACTGCTTCAGGCGGCTGAGCGTTTACAAACGGCCCAGCTTGGCGGTGGCCTTTGGGTCATAGAGACAAACAACTTCGCTCAAATAGCGCAGTTCCAACGCCGTCTTGAGCATCGCAGCGCCAGCTCCAGCCGTTGGAAGATGCGAGGTGACAACCACATAGGGCGCAGGGTCTTGAAGGGAGCGAAGCAGCGCACCGTTGGCAATTGCCTTCTTCAAGGTATCGGTCCTCATCAGGCCCGGTCGGTTCCCTTGGACACTGCCCTTGTACTCGAACCAGATCAACACCCCAGAAGGGCTGATTGCTGCTTGATCAATCTCAACGCCGATCTCGCTCAGAACTCTTCGACCCTGCAACTCGAAGCCAAGATGACCCAAGAGCGTGTCGCACTGCTCGGCAAACTGTCTTCCCTGAATCCCCGCTGATGCCTGAAAGCTCTTGGGTTCGCCAAGACTTGGCGGTCGAGAATCCCGGCTCGGTTCCGCGCTCTCGCCCTCTATCAACGGAAGTTGCCCAGGGTCACTCATGGCTGGGACGCATCCGAATCACCCAAACGAGCAATCACATGGGCTATCTCGGGTTGATTCTCGCCATCTATGGCTCTGGGACCGCTTGCGTACCATTCAGGCTCCACGAAACCCAAGACATCGAGACCATCGAGAACCACATCCAAAGTGGATCTAGAACAGGCAACGCTGACCCAGGTTCCAGCATCCATCCCCTGCGCGTTCTCAACCAGCCTCGCCTCAATCTCGCCCGTCGTTAGCCCTCCGGTCTCAACCAGAGTTGGTGTTGCTCCAGCCAACAGCTCCGCGAAACGCAACTGGACCCACCCGCTGAAATCAACTGGTGCTTGGGTCCCCATAGACGTAGCAGGTATCCCCTGAGCACCTGACGTACCGGCACCTAGGTCAAGGTTCACCGGTCCGAGGGTATGAATCCACCGTGAGTCATGCTGCGAGGGAAGCCTCTCCAGTTCTCCCACCAAGGCACCGCCGGTTCGAGACACCATTGCTGCGAGCAGCACTTCAACGTCGCTGCGATCATCAAAGTGATGCAGCCGTTCGGTTCTCGTCTTCAGCTCACCGGGTGCTTGGGGGCCACGCAGCAACAGGATGGTAAGCAAAGCACGCTCATCTGCTTCGAGATTCAGTCGCTCATCTATCACCTGTCGGTATTTGACCGCCCGGGCGCCAGAGGAGGCGTAAACCATTCGGGCAAGCCCCCGGGCCTTCAACCTATCTATGGCATCGAGAATCGTCTGATCATCGAGATCCATCACCGGTTCTCGACTCGAACTCTGGTTACAGGCAGTCCTCAAAGCGTTCAACGTGAGTGGATAGGTGCTCGGTACGGTGATCTCCTTTTCGAGAAGTGCGCCGATCACACGTTGTTCCACCTCGTCTAGTTGAGGAAGGTCTTCATTATTGCCAGCCACAACGGCGATGGTAGGCCGATTCGATGACACTTCGGTCATGTCTTTGCGCTTTGGCGGGCCTCGGCACCCATCTGCCAGAGAAAGTTCACGTCATACGAACACCCGCGCGATCTGCCATTAGGGTTACACCGATGGCCTCTAGCGCAAAGCGTCAACGTACGTCGACGTCCAACTTCGGAGTCGGGAAACGTGAAGGCCATGACGCGTCGGGGTTCTATGAGCGCTTCACCCTGCCCACCATTTCGAGCGACGAAACCATCAACGTTGCCGAACAGCAAGACCAGATCTGGGTACACGACGCAAGATCCATGCCCGAGCTCACAGACAACTGCGTTGCTCTGGTTGTGACATCGCCACCCTATTTTGCTGGGAAGGCCTACGAAGAGGCGCTCGGCGAGGGCCATATTCCCGGTGACTATGCGGAGTATCTCGAAATGCTCCATGGGGTGTTTTCGGAGTGTGTTCGTGTTCTCGAACCGGGCGGGCGTATAGCGGTCAACGTGGCCAATCTCGGCCGCAAGCCTTACCGCTCTCTTTCCGCCGATGTGATCACCATCTTGTCGGATCTCGGTCTACTTCTACGTGGGGAGGTCCTGTGGCAGAAGGCAAAGGGGGCGGGTGGAAACTGCGCATGGGGGTCTTTCCAGCGCCCAACCAATCCGGTCATTCGTGACCTCACCGAACGCGTAATCATCGCCAGCAAAGGGCGATTCGATCGAGCATTGGATCAAAAGAAGAGACTCAAGGCTGGTTTGCCCCATGTGGCTACGCTCCAGCGCGACGAGTTCATGGAGGCCACCACAGACCTGTGGGAGATTGCACCAGAACGCGCCACCAAGGTTGGCCATCCAGCACCTTTCCCGGTGGAACTGCCCGAGCGTCTGATCCATCTCTACACGTACCGTGAAGACCTTGTTCTGGATCCGTTCATGGGTTCGGGGACCACTGCGGTGGCTGCGGTGCGCACTGGTAGGCATTTCGTTGGATACGACACGGACGAGCACTACGTGCACAAGGCACTGCTCCGAATAGATGCGGCCCGCCAGGTTGACGGATCTGGCTCTGAAGGGTCAGCCACGAGCGGAGTGCATCTCTTACCCGGGTCGAGCTCATCATCATCTTCAACGCCCGACGCCGAGTCACCAACTACCCACCGAAGCGCCATGCGCGAAGGGCGCGCCGCTCGTGACTTGGCGCACCAACTTCTTGAAGAAAACGGATTCACTGTCACCAACACGAAGGTCACGGTGACGAGTTGTGGTGTGGACGTAAGTTTCGAAGCCAAGGATGCGCTTGGTCGGATCTGGCTGTTTGATGTGGCCGGCGGTTTCACTGCGATTCGCCCCGGCCTCGAACGCAATGAGGTTCTGTGGAAGGCAATAGCGAAAGGTGCCGTACTCCACGGAGCAGACCCCACCACAAACTTCGTGGTGCTCGCAGCGGGATTGGCTTCTGGCCAAGGGGCCAAAGCGCTTCAACATGTTGTGGGCGCAGGACAACCAATCCGAGCGGTGATAGATCTAAGTCGGACCGATGATGTCGAGCGTCTTCGAGACCTCGCCTCCACCAATGAGGAATAGTTTAAGTATCAACTTTGTTGGATGAGGTACCTACGCAAAGGAGCCAGCCATGCCCGCGGTAACAGTTGATGACATCCTCACCCTTGAGCGTCTTGGTGAGCCGGCCTCTGGCGTTGATCGCACAGTGAAATCCCTCACCACCGCGCCATCGGGGTTCGAAGGCGAAGGATTCCCGGTGAGACGAGCCTTCCAAGACGTTGACCTAGCTGACCTCGACCCATTCATTCATATGGATCAAATGGGCGAGGTCGAGTACGCGCCCGGCGAACCCAAAGGAACGCCATGGCATCCCCACCGTGGTTTCGAGACGGTCACCTACATCATCGACGGTACGTTCCTGCATCAGGACTCTCATGGTGGTGGCGGCCAGATCTCCGACGGTGCCACCCAGTGGATGACCGCAGGCAAAGGAATCCTGCACATCGAAACCCCACCGGAATCACTGGTGCTTTCGGGAGGCCTGTTTCACGGGATCCAGCTCTGGGTGAATCTGCCAGCAGCCCAAAAAATGGTCGAGCCGCGCTATCAGGGTTTGGAACCCGAAGATGTCACGCTCTTGAGCTCCGATGATGGCGGTGCACTCATTCGCATAATCGCTGGCGAGCTCGGTGGTCACAAGGGCCCGGGTAGTACCCGATCACCGATCACGATGCTTCACCTCACCATTGAGCCCGGGGCCCAGGTCTCTTTGCCCTGGCCATCATCCT
>JAGQSI010000129.1 GCA_020439605.1 Acidimicrobiales bacterium
CTCCAGCGCCGAAACATCGGCCCACATCCCCAGTGCTCGGCAATGCCTTTAAAGATCTCGAAGTCACTCTTGGCTTCACCCGGCGGCTGGTGCAGCGCACGGACCCGACCAATCCGACGCTCGGAGTTGATAAAGGTCCCTTCCTTTTCGGCCCAGCCCGCAGCAGGCAAGAAGAGGTCAGCTTGAACAGCGGTCTCGGTGTCGGCATAGAGGTCCTGAACGATCAACACATCGAGGCGTTCAAGCACTTCTTGCATATTCCCCTGGTTGATCCAGGAGTGCGCCGGGTTGGTGGCAAGGACCCACAGGCCACGGATCTTGCCGCTCACCACTCCTTCGATGATCTGGTCATAGGCCCAACTGGGTCGATCTGGGATCGCGCCAACATCGATTCCGATGATGTCCGCCACTTCTTGGCGATGCTGAGCGTTCGTGGTGTCACGTCCACCGAGCAGTGATGCAGTGTTGGAGAACAACCTCGAACCCATGGCGTTGCATTGGCCAGTAATTGAGTTGGCACCGGTTCCGGGGCGGCCGATGTTGCCTGTCATGAGAGCCAGTGCGATGATCGCCTGAGCGGTGCGGGTTGCGGCGTGACCCTGATTGACGCCCATGGTCCACCAGAACGAAACCCGCTCACCGCGAGCAATGGCGTCCACGGTGCCGAGGTATTGCTCCGGCGCTAGTCCAGTCGCGCCACACACGGTGTCGACATCGAACCTTTGGACAAAAGCGCAGTACTGCTCAAAACCTGTTGTGTGTTCGTCGATGAAGTGCCGATCAATTGCACCTCTGGAGATCAATTCACGAGCGATGCCATAGAACAGAACCTGATCACTCTTTGGAGCTGTAGCAAGGTGTCTTGTTGCAGCCATTGCCGTCTCGGTGCTGCGAGGATCAACAACAATGACCTCAGGCGAATGAGGGTTGCGTTGCAACCGCTCGAACATGATCGGGTGTGCGATCGCAAGGTTGGAACCCACGAGCACCACCACATCTGATTCCTCGAAATCTCGGTAGGTGTAGGGAGGGGCGTCGAAGCCGAAGCATTCCTTGTAGGCAACGACGGCGGTAGCCATGCACTGTCGTGTGTTGCCATCACCATGAACCATTCCGAGGCCGAACTTGGCGAGCGCTCCGAGAAGGGCCATCTCTTCGGTGACGATCTGCCCGGTGGACAAGAAGGCAAACGAGTCGGACCCATGTTCGCCCTGAACCGATCTCACCTTGGAACAGAACTGCTCAAACGCCACATCCCATGACACCGGCTCGAGTCGTGCGCCTCGACGCAACAACGGTCGGATCGCTCGACCGTTGGAGGACATGGGAGTCATTGCCTCCCAACCCTTTGGGCATGCCGATCCACTGTTGACCGGGTAGCCGGCGCTGGGCACCACGTTGATGGGCCGTCCGTCGCGTAGATGGATGTCTAGCGAACATCCCGTGGAACAGAATCCACACACCGACTTGGCTATCGCCGTGGGAGCATTGCGTGCGGGCACCTGTTTGGCACCGATCCCCGATGATGAGGCACCGAGGCGCACCCTTGCTAGTTCATCGGTTCGAGGTCCGGTTCTTGCCCGCAGCTTCGGCACGGGTAGGGCGAAGCGAGTCATCGTAAGGCTCCTGGCATTCGGTCCGGGGAGGCCCCAGTGAAGTAGAGACTGCGCTCGACCCACGCGGCGCAAACGGTAAGAACCAAGACTCCCGCCCATCCCGCGACCTCGACTGGTCCAACCTCTCCAGCCGTAACAGTCGATACGCCAAAGCCAGTCAATCCGCCCGAGTTCACCGTGAGAACAACCGCAAGTACTGCGGCGCCAGCCGAAGTGGCCAACGCTGCAACTAGACGAGGTCGTAGCGCCCCGAGCAGCAGAGACACCGACCGGCCCAAGGCATCGCCATGACCTCGGTGGCGCAAGATGAATGAGATGGCCGAGGCCCACCCGACCATCGCCCCGCCAACGACAAACGCTGCCGCCATGTCACTGGATCTGTGGGTACCGACGAACACGCTGTCGGCGAGAGCCACCGCGGCGCCTCCGCCGGCCATCATCGTCACAAAGAATCGAGCAGCAGTGCGCTCAAGCCTCCAATAGGGGCGCCCTGTGACGGCATACAACTTGGCGCTACACCCAACCCCGCACAGCCCTGCGGCCGCGGTGGCAATCACCAAGGCAGGGGCAAGTTCTCCTGGCACCCAACCAGCGGCTGCTGCCGCAGTTGCACCACCAAGTGGGGCGTATATGCCAAAGGCGACGATCTCACGCGACAACCATGAATGCCCCAACCCGAGCACCGCCCTCCAGGCAACCAACGGCCTACCAAGGTGTAGGACGCTTGCCCCGATAGCAACCAGACCCGACAGCCAGGCCACCAGGACGTGCGCACCAGAAGCAGTCCCGGTGTCATCGGCGAGGTCCAACGCTTGTGAGAGAACAAAGGCTCCAACAGACACCTGGGTGAGCACCAACATCGCAACCAGTGGAGGGTGATCGTGGGCAGGGACAACATGGTGATCGTCGCCCGCACCCACCTGTTGTGGCCTCGGTTTGGTGGTCAGATAGACGGTGGTTGGCTGAGTATGTGCAGAGATGGGTGCAGTTGGAACCAACCGACTATCGGAGTCGATCGCCAACTCAACCTGCAGTTCGCCAACCGAGACAACCCCTATCGAAATGGCATTTGTTGGGCAACCCTGCACGCACGCAGGCGCTTCACCCACCGCAAGGCGATCGGTGCACATGTCGCACTTACGAACTATGCCAAGTCGGCTGTTGAACGATGGCACCTCATAAGGGCATGTCAACATGCAATAGCGACAACCGATGCATTGGTCGTCCAGGTGAGCCACGATCCCAGAGATCGGATCCTTCTCGTAGGCCTCGACGGGACAACCCGCCAGACACGCCGGCTCCAAACAGTGATGACATGCAGTGGTCACATGCTGTTGCCACGGGGTCACATCGGGTCCCTGATCCCTGCCGACTAGCAGGCCAACACTACGCCAGGTTTCTGTTTCGTCCAGGCCGTTCAACGAATGGCATGCGGTGACACATGCCTTACATCCTGTGCAGCTATCTAGATCTACTTCGAAGCGGTATTGCTGGTCGGGCCCGGGCGCCGACGCTGGTAGCAAGGCACGAAACGACGATGGCACCGAGGTGGTCCCATCGATCGCAGCGTCGCCATAGCCACCTGCGGGGGCGGTACTGGCATGGTCGGCATTGGCGTGGTCGGGAGCAGCGTGGGCGTTGGTGTGCCAGTCGTCGAAGAGGTCAACTGCTGAGAGCTCACTCACCTGAACCATCAGGTCATGGTGCACCTCGGCGATTTCGACCGAGTGCCCACCCCGTGACACCGAAGTGACGGTTCGCTCACCGCGTGGACTCCTACCTGTGAGCCGGCTCCGCAATTGGCGAGCGGCCGCTCAGCCCACTCAGTCCTTGGGGCAGCCTCGCTCGATATCAACTCGCCCTGCGACCATGGTGACCGAGTCCGCAGAGTTGGACGCAGCAATGATCACCTGTCGGTTGTTACCGATGCTCGCTTGGCTGAAGGAACCCGATTGCAAGGTGTATCGGTATGTGTTGCCAGATTTGGTCATCGGAGCATTGACGTTGGTTCCCGCGACGCTCACCGAGACCGACTTGGCGCCGTGAACTACGGCTGTCACCTCTGCTGAGTAACCGCAGTCGAGCACATAGAGAACAGCTCCGCCATAGCCAAAGGCCACGTCAGCACTCACGATATCTGGAGGGCTCTGGGGAATCGTGGTAGGCGGAATCGTGGTCGGAGGACGGGTAGTGGGTGGCCGAGTTGTGGGAGGACGAGATGGCGGCCGGGTCGTGGGTACGGCGTTGGGCAACGTTGTGGTCTGATCGGTAGGAGCAGCGGTTGTAGTGCTTTCTGCGACGGTTGTGGTTTCGCCGGGAACCGTGGTTAGCGAAGCAGCGATAGTCGTAGTAACAACAGGTTCTGGAGCATCAGGAGCACCGTCCACAATGTCGACCGTCCGAGGTTCGGAACGAGCCTCTTGCCCACCCACCTGGGCTACCACGATTGAATGACGCCCGGCGGTTGCCTCCCAGTCAAAGGTGGCGTAGACGAGGTCCTGAACCACGGTGAGCTGATCGTCCTCTGCCACCTTCTTGTCGTCCACGTAGAGGACCAGAGCTGAGATCTTGGAATCGGCCACGCTGTGGGCATCCACCCCAACCGCCCCGGGCGAAAATGTTGACCCCGCTGCAGGGTTGTCTATCCACACCACAGCATCAGCCGATGACACGGATTGCGCCGGCGAGGACTGCCTAGTAGCAGCCACAGCAGCAGAGCCTCCGGCGGCAACAAGCAGTATCGGCATTAACACCTTTGCCCAAACCATCCCCAGACCGTACATGAAAGACTCCTGATGCTGAGGTGGAAGTTGCAACTCCGAGTAGTCCCCAAATCCAACGCAACGGGCCAGAACTCGGGTCTATGTTGTCGCAATGCAAAACAAGCGTGCGCTATGGATCATGGCATGGGTTGCTTCAGTGGCAGTCTTCGTGGCTGGGGTGACTTACCTGATCACTCAGAGGTCCGAGAGCACCAACCCAAAGAGCAACGAGGAAATCGCGGAGATTGCGACCATGCCGTTTCCTGCCGGGGTAACCACGTTGAGCAACCCGAACCTCAAAGTGGGCGATCAGGTGATGATGAGCGTTGAGGCCAATACGGCAAACGACGTGAAATCCATTTCCGTGTATGACGGTGCCCGGCGGGTTATGACTGTCCCAGCCGACGAAGGGCTCTCAACCACCACGGTGCGTTTCCCGGTTCTGTCGGTAGGTCCCCACGCGCTCTACACGTCGGTCACGGACAGCAAAGGTCGAGAGACTCTCAGCGCAGTTAGCCAAGTTGATGTCTCAGCTGCCCCAGCCCCTAGGCCCCCAGAATCAAAGGACGCCACCAAGCCTTCGGGCGCCCAGCCCGATGAGCAGACCAAGAGCGCTCCAGTAACGGTCACCGTCGATGCCGAACCCGGAGAAACCATGGGATCGGTGGTTGGGCGCATGAGCGTGAGCGAGGAGAATGCCGAGCTAACCGCAACCGACGACACCGGAAAGCCGCTCGATCTGGACCCGAGCGACCCGATTCCAGAGGGTGCCCAGGTTGTGATCCGGGTCCCACGTGACAACGGTGCGTCTTCGTCGAAGAGCCCAGTGGTGTCCACCCCGACTGTTGAGGGAACCTTCGGAACCAAGTCCGGATTGACGGTTACTGCGAAAGCGGCCAGCAGCGGATGCAGTTTGGATCTTGACGCAACCGGCGGGGTCGGTCAGGTCACGTTCTATGAGGGATCTTCTTCGAGCGCCGGCTGGACCAAGGCTGGGCGCTCCACCGGCGAGCAAAGTGCCCAGATTCGTAATCTCACACCCGGAGCCCATGTACTCATGGCTCGTGATTCCAAGGGCACCCAATCTCCGCCTGTGGCGGTCACAGCGCCCGAGCCATGCCGAGAAGGAACCGGCTGGAGCGGTGCAGCCGCGATCGTCAATGGCAACCTCATCGTCCCGGCCAAGGTTGCAGGATCACGCACTTATCTCTACCTGCGGGTCGGGA
>JAGQSI010000130.1 GCA_020439605.1 Acidimicrobiales bacterium
TGAAAACAATGAGGCGATCCCTGGGAAGATCAAGCGAAACATTCTTGAGGTTGTGCTCACGGGCACCACGGATCATCAAGGAGTCAGACACGAGCAGTGATCCTATCCACTACCACCAACTTCCCGACGAACATTCGTTCGCAATTCTCTCGCCGGTGATGCTCACCTAAACGCCTCCGCGTCCGATCTAATGGGCGAGATGGACACCACCGCGCCCGAACAATCCAAGGTCGCGGCCGCTCTCATTGTCGCGTTGGCGACAACTATTCCCCTAGCTACCGGCTTTGTTCTCTGGAGCTCCCCCGGAGGCGAGGATGACTGGAACCGGCGGGTCGCGTTCGCGCCGTTCGAACTAGTGCTCTTGTTGGTAGTGCTGTGGACGGCCCCTAGGTGGCGAAGTGTTGGAGAACTTTTCGCCCGAAGAAGCGTTGCGATTGTCTGCACTTGCTTTGGGGCCATTGCGTTGGCCTCATTTCTTGCCAATCCGAGCCCGCTGGGTGTGGCGTGGGGTTTTCACCTCATCGCTGGTGTTTGTGTGATTGCCACAATCGGTATCGCCGGTGAGTACCCAACCACCCGGCTCGCTGTGTTGGTGGCCATCACTGCGGTGGGCATTTTCCAAGCCCTGTTGGCACTCGCCCAGTCCATCAACGCCAACTCCTTCGGCATCGACTTCATCGACTTTGGTGGACCGCTCTACCCCTTTGGAAGCTCCTTCGCTGGCCGCGGAGGCCTAACGCACCCCTACCACCTTGCTGTGGTTCTCGTAGTAGCGCAGGGCGCTGCACTACTCGGGCTGCGCTACACATCTGGTTCCACTCGCTCTCAGGTTCCATGGCTGGTCGCTCTCGCCGTGTTGGGTAGTGGCATTGGCGTGACCTACACCCGTGCGGGAGCGATCGGACAGGTTGGACTTGTCCTGTGTCTGGCTCTTGGCCGTAGCGACAAGAGGATCATGCGCCTCGCCGCAGCCTCAGTGGTAGTTGGCCTGGCGAGCAGCGCTTTGCTGTTCGGCAACGGATGGGTGGCCAAGAGCGAACAGAGCGTGGGCAAAGGCACTGCCTCTGCGGGTTCAGACCGCTCAGTGCGTCTGCAAGAAGCACGGGAGCTGATCGAAGCCAACCCGGTACTGGGAGTTGGTCCCGGCCGATACGTGGATGCATTGGCCGAAACGCCCCGCAAGGAGTATCTGCCGGCCCACAACCTGATCGCTCACCAAAGCGCTGAGCTTGGCATCGTCGGCGGGGTGCTCACCATTGGCCTACTCGTTCTATTTGGACTGCGCGTACTCAAAGCAGGCGCATGGACACTTGCGGTCGTCATTCCGATGTTGCCGTTTCTTGCTTTCGACGCGTACCCCTACGTGTTTGCCACCGGTCTGGCCACCACTGCCATATGGCTTGGTCTGAGCAGACTCTCCTGGCAACAAGAGATTTGCGGGGATCATCAATGAATCCAGACAACGATTCCCTATCGCCCATTCCCTGGGATCAGATCATCCGATTCTCTCTGCTGGGCGTGCTGGCGTTGCTGGCATGGATCATGGTCGACGTCGCCCGCTATGGCGGCTCGAACCCGGTGAGCCTCATCCAACCGGGCACGCTCGGACCCTCAAGCGAGTTGATCCGACAGGACTTCCCAGAAGTGCAACAACCCGAAGGTCTTGGCCTCGATGGCCAGCAGTACTACGCGATAGCTCGCCACCCAACCGATCTGGAAACAGCCTCTAGATCGCTGGACAACCCCAGGTACCGGCTCGGGCGTCCCCTACTTGGTTGGCTCGCATCAACTGTGAGCCTCGGCGCCAGCGGAGTCGGGCTCATTTGGGCCCTGTTCGCGGTGGGGCTCGTAGGTATTGCTGCCGGCTCGATCGCTTCGGGTGTCCTTTCGACCACCTGGGGCGGGCCACCATGGGTTGCAGCATTGTTCCCCCTTCTGCCCGGAGCATGGTGGTCCCTGCGGGTAACTGTCTCAGATGCGTTGGCGCTAGGTCTCGCCCTATGTGCCATTGCGTTGTTTGTCAGGAACCGTCATGTTGCAGCGATAGCAGTGGCAGTACTGGCCGTCCTGGCCAAGGAGCCGGTCGTATTGTTGTTCATTGGTTGGTGGCTCTATGACCGAACCAAGCGCAGCGCCCTTATGGTCGGTATACCTGCGGGAGCTATCGCTGCATGGACGGCCTACCTGGCGTGGCGACTCCCTCCAGACAGCCAAAGAGCCAACGATCTTGGTCCACCTTTCCTAGGTCTCGTTGAGGCCTTCCGCGACGTGTGGTCCCAGGGCAACGAACTCGTCGGCATGGCCGCAACTCTCGGAGGTCTCGCCCTCGGCGGTTTTGCTCTCTACAAGCGTGGCCTTCGCCACCCGCTCGGCTGGGTGCTGGCACTTCAGCTCGGGTTCATCTTGGTGATGGGCGTCAACCCAACCTCAGTGAACTTCGGTGCAACCCGTATGGCGATGCCAGCAATGATTACAGGTGTGATCATGGTTCTTACCCCTAATCCCTCGGCTGCAATCGAAGAAGAGCTCCGTCCATGAGTTCGAGGACCTCACGGGTATATCGAGACGGGATCGTCGTTGCCGAGAACTGTGAAAGACATGAATTAGGCGCCTTCATCGCAGACGAACGCTGCATTGTTTGGATAGATCTCTGTGGACCGCTCGATGGAGAACTAGATCAACTCGCTGATCGCCTCGGACTACACGAGCTAGCGGTCGAGGATGCTCTAGAGCCTCACCAGAGACCGAAGCTAGATCGCTATCCCGACCATCTATTCCTGGCTTGTCGGGCAACTTCGCTGGATCCCGACACTGCAGATTTGATCGAGTCAGAGATCGATGCCTTCATCGGTGAGCGCTGGCTCATCACGGTTCGCCAGGACTCCGCCTTCGATATGACCGAAGTTGTTGCTCGATGGGATCGTTCGCCGGACCTAGCCCGCCATGGTGTCGGCTATTTGGTCTATGGACTACTTGACGTAGTGGTGGATGGCTATTTCGACACTGTCGAACGCTTCGACGAGTTCTACGACAACGTGAGCGAATCGATTTTCGCTGAGCATCCACTTGAGCCGAGCCAGCAACTCCACTGGTTCCAGATGCGGCGCTCACTGTTTCGCCTTCACCGTCTCGCTGTACCCATGCGCGAGTTGGTGAGTTCGTTGATGAGAAGGGAGCACTCCGCTGTTCCAGAACCGTTGTACCCGTACTTCCAGGACGTATACGACCACATTTTGAGGGCGACAGAATCTACCGACGCCCTAAGAGATCTTGTGTCAACCATTGTCGAGACAAACCTAAGTCTGCGTGACTAC
Organism: Acidimicrobiales bacterium; assembly: GCA_020439605.1. Lineage (GTDB taxonomy): Bacteria > Actinomycetota > Acidimicrobiia > Acidimicrobiales > Iamiaceae > Aquihabitans. The sequence goes on from JAGQSI010000130.1 coordinate 3,315, forward strand.
CGCCAGAACCAGATTATGAAGAAGGTGACAAGTTGGGCAGCGATAGTTGCGGTGCCAACGCTCATCACCGGGTTTTACGGGATGAACGTTCCCTATCCAGGTTTTGGCAACCAGAGCGGCGTGATCGTCTCTGTGGTTCTGATGGCGGCGATATCGGCGCTTCTGTATCGAACTTTTCGTCGTAGGGACTGGCTGTAGCCGAATCCGAATAAAGCGACGGCCCGTACAACGGCTACTGCTACGGCTACGGCTACGGAATGTAGGACGCCTCGGCCCCTGTACATGCCGCCACCGGGCGTTGCGGCCCGAGCGATGGATCTGGCGCCTCATCAAAATGGTAGAGCAGGATGGCGCCACCGCCGAGGGTACCTACCGGGCAGTATTTACGAAGCCAGCCGAGACTGAACCCAGGTGGCGGCGACTTCTCCTGACTGGCCCAGACGCTGTTGTCTCGGCGAGTCTGCATTAGAGGTGTCACCCCTACCGCTACCCATCCACGAACGGTCTGCGGCTCCACGTTGGTGAGAGATCTACTCCCGCCACCTACATGCATTCCCCTCGTGGTGTCGACAGCCACATATGGCTGGTCCTTGGTCTCGGCCCAATTGCGAACCTCGTATAGGGCCTGCCCTGCATCGATATTCGAATCGCTTACCCACTGGTAGCCAGGGGTCCACGGCCAGGGATTCCAGGCCAAGCTGTGTGGTGCCGCAAGAATCGAAGTCGAAACACCTACCAGCACAATCACGGCAATGGCCCCGGTGGCCATCTGGGGCTTGATCGTGTTCAGGCGGGTCAGAGCGCCAAGTCCGATGTAGGCAAACGCAACGGTAGGTAACGCCAGCCTCAGTCCTAGGTTGAGTGGCTGCGCCAACAAGAACAACCACAGGGCCAACGCTGGCCCCACGACGAAGCGCAACAGGTCTCTTCTGGCGAACTGGCGTGTGGCGCTGAGCACCCAACCGACGACGATCCCAGCGACAATTGTGAACGGGATCTTCATGAGTGCGCTGAGCGGGAAGTACCACCACACTGCCCCATCCCAGCTGCGCCCCAACAGTGATGCTGGCCTTGGAACCGATGTGATCTCCAGGTACGCGAAACCAGCGCGCCACTCCAACGGCAAGGGCAGCGCCCCTACAAGCCGTGACAGGACCGAGCTGGCGCCTCCTTGAGCAACCAGACCATCGAAAGATGCTTGCACCGCGGGTGACGAACCCCCCGGTGACAAGCCTCGATAGATGACCCACACCACTACAAGCGAAACAACCGATATGAGCCCGACATCTCGAACAGTGGAGCGCACATCGTGGCGATAATGCTCAGCCACAATCACGACTATGTACAGGGCTAGCACCAGGGCGGTGTGGCGCGTGGCCAATGCCAGTCCCAGTGCTACTGCCACGCCGACCAAACGTATTGTTGAAGGCGACTCACGCCACCTCATCGCCAAGTAGGCAATACCCAAACTGGCGAGTGTGAACGCGATATCGAGCATGGCAAAGTGGCCAATTCCCACAACATATGGCGTAGCTAGCCACATCACGCCACTAAACAGGCCTCCGAGTGGACCGAACCACCTGCCAGCGAACAACATGATCAAGGCGCCACAGGCCACTGCCTCCAGCAGCACTACTGCTCGGCCATAGAGCAATATGTTGTCGAGCCGGCCAGCATCGTGGTTGGCGGAAATGAAGTCATCTGACCAGTCAAACCAGTCCCCTCGTTCCCATGCGTCGCTCTGGGGAACGATCGGCTTTGCCAGCAATGCCGGAAACGCAGCCAGAACCTTGGGCAATGGAGGATGTTCCGGGTTCATGCGCAGATCCCGCCTGACCAGCACTGCCACGCCACTAGAGATATCCACTCCTTCGTCCACGGTGGGCGCATCGTTGGCGCCTTGATGCAAACCAATCGCCATGAACAACACAGCAGCGAGGACAAAGACCAGCCAGCGCCGCCGCACGATCAGACCTTGAACACCGACCAGATCCTCACATGGCGACGGCGATGTGGAGGTCTGCATAGGTGAACAACTTACGGCGCGTACCGAGTGCCGCTAGCGGACCTGACTCAGTTCCCGGCGCAAGTCCTTGATCTCGTCTCGAAGACGTGCTGCGTATTCAAATCTCAATTCCTGAGACGCCTGTGACATTTCTTCTTCTAGCGTCCTGATCAGGCGTTCAAGCTCGTCGCCGGGTAGCTCTGCCAACTCTTGGCGTC
>JAGQSI010000131.1 GCA_020439605.1 Acidimicrobiales bacterium
AGGGCACCTGGGCCGGCGGCGTCCACGTCGAGCTCACCGGCGACGACGTCACCGAGTGCCTGGGCGGCGCCGAGGAGATCCTCGACACCGATCTCGGCGCCCGCTACGAGACGATGTGCGACCCCCGCCTCAACGGTCGACAGTCCGTCGACCTGGCCTTCGCCGTCGCCGAGCTCCTCCGCGGCTGAAGCCTTTCGACTCGCTCCGCTAGCTCAAGGAGCAGTTGTGGTGTTCCTTGAGCGAGCGCAGCGAGTCGAAAGGCTCCCTGTGACGGACGAATTCTTGACCTGAGCCGTCGGGATTTGCGAACCTGGGAATTCCTGACCTGACCGGTCGGTTATCGCCGATCACGTCCGCGTCTCGCCCGTCGCCCCCGGAAGGCCCCGTCATGTCCCAGACCGCCGAGATCGATCCCGGTCAGCTCGCCGACATCGAGAAGTTCGAGCGGGTCCTCACCGACTACCTGGCCGGCAACGTCGAGGAGGACGTCTTCCGGGTGTTCCGCCTGCACAACGGCATCTACGGCCAGCGCCAGGGCGGCCACAACCAGATGGTCCGGGTGAAGCTCCCCTACGGCGGCATCACCCCCGACCAGCTCGACAAGCTGGCCGATCTGGTCGATCGCTTCTCCCGGGGCTGGGGCCACATCACCACCCGGCAGAACATCCAGTTCCACTTCGTGCAGCTCGAGAAGATCCCCGAGGTCATGCGGGAGCTGGCCGAGGTCGGGCTCACCACCCGGGAGGCCTGCGGTGACGCCGTGCGCAACGTCATGGGCTGCCACCTCGCCGGCGCCTGCCCCAAAGAGCACCTCGACATCAGCGCATGGGCTCAGGCCGCGTACGACCACTTCTTGCGCAACCCGCTCAACCAGCGACTCCCCCGCAAGTTCAAGATCAATTTCTCGGGCTGCGCCACCGATTGCGGTCAGGCCATGTTCAACGACGTTGGTGTAGTTGCCACCAGCCGCACCCTCCCGGACGGAACAACCGAAGCCGGATTCCAGGTATTCGTAGCCGGCGGCCTCGGCGCCAACCCGTTCCCCGCCATGGCCCTGGAGGACTTCACCTCGCGGGAAGACCTCATGGCAACTATCGAGTCCGTGGTGCGTGTCTTCAACGCCACTGGCGAACGGGACAACAAGCTGCGTGCCCGTATGAAGTGGGTAGTTCAAAAGCTCGGCTGGGAAGAAACCCAACGACGCATCTTGAAGGAACGCCGATTCCTGCTCGCCTCATCTTCGTGGCCTGGCGGCATTCCAGAAGCAGTGGAGAAGGCCGGCGACGCCCCAGCAGGTGTGGCCGCCAACGCCAGCCCCACCGCTATCGGCCAAGGCACACCGGTGTCCATCCGATCTACAGATCCTTTGACCCGCTGGGATGAGGCCAACGTGATCCGCGGCTCCGCCAAGGGAACGGTATCGGCCATTGCCTACGCCAAACTCGGTGACATTACTTCTGAGCAATTCCGGGCCCTAGCCGCCATACAGCGCGAGTTCGGCGCAACCGTGCGGCTCACCAACCGCCAGAACATCGCCTTCAGAGATCTAACCGAAGAGCAGTTGCCCAGGCTCTTCGCCAGGCTTGAGGCACTCGGCATGGCAGAACCAGGTGCTGAGCTGAGCCGTGACATCGTGTCGTGCCCCGGCGCAGACACCTGCAACCTTGCGGTGACTCAGTCACGAGGACTCGCAGACGCCATTAGCGCACGCCTCGCAGAGGAAGGCCTCGCCGAAGTAGGTGGCATTCGCACCAACATTTCAGGCTGCACCAACTCCTGTGGCCAGCACCACATCGCCGACATTGGCTTTTCGGGTGCGGAACGACGGGCTCACGGCAAGTCCGCCCCCGGCTACACCATGTTGTTGGGTGGCTATGTGGGCGAAACACAGATCCATTTCGGAGAACGTGCCCTTCGTCTTCCAGCCAAAGCTGCACCCGAAGCCGCTGTACGAATTGTTCGCCGCTTCAACGACGAACGACAAGCCGGCGAGAGCTTCCGCATCTGGATGGATCGCAGCGGCGGTGCCAAGGCCCTCGCCGAAGATCTCAAGGAGCTCGACGAGTTCCCAACCCCAGAAGAACAACCTGACTTCTACATCGACTACGACGAAACCGGCCCGTATGTGGCCGAAACAGGCGAATCGGAGTGCGCAACCTGATGTCTCTCACCGAAACCCGCATTACCGGCCTGAGCGATGGCTCGGGCGCAAGAATTGCTCTGACCGACGAAGACTCCCCCAGCTTCACGGACCAAGAACTAGCCGAGATAAGCCAGGACTTCGAGCGTCAACCAGCATCGAAGATCATCAAGTGGGCCGTGGACAACTTCGCCCCCCATCTGGCGATGACCGCATCCATGACCGATGCCGTGCTGATAGATCTGGCCACCAAGGTGGACCCAGCCATCGAAGTGATCTTCATAGACACCGGCTACCACTTCGCACAGACCCTCGAAACGGTCGAAGAAGTTCGCCGCCACTACGGCCTCAACCTTCGGATGATGACCGTTGCTCGCCAAGAAGAGGAACTCTGGAAAGCAGATCCAGAGAACTGCTGCTCTGCGGTGAAGGTTGGCCAACTCGATCGGGCACTTGCAGGCAAAGAGGCTTGGATGAGCGGCCTACGTCGAGGTGAGGCACAGTCACGTGCCGGCGCGCCCATTGTTTCTCGTGACCTTCGTGGTCTCATCAAGATCAACCCGATCGCCAACTGGACCGACGAGGATGTAGATCACTACATCGAGAGCCACAACATCATCGTCAATCCCCTGACCCGCGAAGGCTTCCCCTCGATCGGCTGCGAACCCTGCACCACCGCAGTTGCTCCCGGCGAGGATCCTCGCTCGGGACGCTGGAGGGGTAAGGACAAGACGGAGTGCGGTCTTCACCTCGCCTAGGCCCGTAGTCTTGCTTCCATGAAATGCCCGGTTTGTGACGAGCCTCTATCCATCTCCTCTCGCGAAGGAGTTGAGATCGACTTTTGCCCGCAATGTCGCGGGGTTTGGCTTGACCGCGGTGAACTCGACAAAATCCTTGACCGAATCACCGCGAACACACCCGCACCAGCCTCACTCCCTCCATCCCCGCCTGCACAGCGATTTGATCTACCCGGCCAACCCCACCACGACGACCGCGATAGATACAGGGACCGAGACAGGGACCGAGACAGGGACCGCTATGACGACCGAGATAGGGATCGCGACAGGGACCGCTACGACGACCGAGATCGCCGCTATGGCGGAGACCGAGATCGCGACCGCTACGACTACAAGCGAAAGAAGAAGAACCCAGCTTCGTTCCTAGAGGATCTCTTCGACTTCTAGGAATACCCAGGGCTGCCTCTAGGTGAACCTCGCCACGAGTATCAGCTTTCCAGCACAGCTAGATCAACCAAGCGTTGTGAGCGCCCGGCGAAGGGCACCAAGCTCGGTCAGCACTAGCTCGAGATCTTGGCCCGTGGAAGTGAGACCACGATCATCAGCGGTGATAGCCAACTCAGCACCAGCAGCCGCTGCTGCAAGCAATCTGGCTTCAAGCACAGTGAGCTGGTCTTGCGCGTCCGCCACAACATTGAGCAGACGCTGAACTGAGCCAAAGCGCGCCTGCAGCGAATCCATTTCTGCCACCTCTTGGCCCTCTGCCTGACGTCGCCTAGCTGCCTTGTAATCAGCAACAGCATCTTCGGGATCTAAAGCAGCGATCACCTGGTCCATCTCCCCCACTCGAACCATCACTGCATACATTTCCAACACGCCAGCAACGATCTGCGAACTAAGAACTCGTAACCGTTGCTCAAGGGGCCCGGGCTTCACTTGGGCGAGAACGAGACGCCAGCGCTGCTCGCTAAGCGTTACATCGTCAAGCATCTTGATGAAACGTTGGGGCACCTTGGATCGATCGAGGGACCTAACCGGATCCGCTGGCGGAGAAGGCAATTGTTGATCCGACGTGGATGCCTGTCGCCGAAACATGTTCAGAACCTAGCTAAATCCGGCGAGCACTAGGCCAAGTACTCCACGAATCGTTCTAGCTGGCGCAGGTTGCGACACTCAAACACTCCGTCGCAATGGGCGCCGTAGTCACTCACGATTGAGTCACCGGTGTCCCAGTAGCTCTTCGGTTCAGGGTTGAGCCAGTAGACATGGCGGGCCCGCTGTCGGATCTCCTTGATCACCCAACTTTGAGAAGCGTGATAGTTGTTGCGAGCGTCTCCCAAGATCATGACCGTGGTCTTCGGGCCGATCTCCTTGCCCCATTTGTTCCAGAACACCTCGAACGCGTGCCCATAGTCGGAGTGGCCATCCACCCAAACCACGTCTGCTTCGGTATTGACCCGGTGAACAGCTTCGGTGACGTCCTCTACCCCTTCGAAGTAGTCCGTAACTTCATCTATCCCATCGATGAAAACGAACGATCGGACCTTCGAGAACTGTCCACTGATGGCATAGACCAACATGAGCGTGAAGCGGGCAAACGCAGCCACGGATCCCGAAATGTCTGCAATGACGAAGATCTCGGGTTTGTGGGGTCTCGGGTGGCGGAACTTCGGCTCGGCTGGCACGCCGCCGTAGCTCAGCGAGGCGCGAACTGTTCTACGAAAATCGAGTGGACCGCGACGATTGTGACGGCGCTTGCGTGCGAGGCGCACGGCTAGGCGACGAGTCAGGGGAATCAACGCTTTACGTAGACCGACCATCTCCTCGCGGGATGCATGCATGAAGTCCACGTCTTCTGGAAGCGGCTTACGCAAAGTCTTGGCCATTGCCTCAACACCGCGATCGGCCACCAGGCGGCGACGGATCTCCGCCTCGATCTCCTTCTTCATTGCCTCAATACGGTGCTCGTACTCGTCCTTCTCCAGACGTTCCTCCAAGGCCGTCATCTGCTCGCCCTTGTCGTCGGATTGCTGACGACGCTGCTCCATCATCTTTTCGAGCAGGCCATCCAGGTCAAGGTTTCGAAGCGTGCGATAGAGGTAATAGGTGCCACCCACTGGGCGTCCGGGCTCCATACCTGCAAATCGTTTGACGGCCTGACGAGCAATGGCACGCATCATTGCCTCGTCGCCTTTCATCATGGCCTGATACAGGAGCTGTTGAAGCTCCTCAGGGGTCATTGCATCTCCGCCGCCTTGGCCTGCGCCACCCTGGCCGCCCTCACCGGGGCCGTCACGCTCATCGTCGTCGAGCATGTCCGCAAGATCGACGTCAAGGGTGTCGTCGTCGATTGCGTACTTGGTGCCACGTAACGAGAAGTAGACCTCAAAGACGGTCTCGAAGGCTCGCCAGTGGGCGTTGTTCTTGACCAGTGTTGCTGCGAGGGCGTACTTGAACGCCTCACGGTCCTCAAGCGGTATGTGATGCAGCGCTGCCATTGCATCGAGGTTCTCGGTGAGGCTCACCGGGAGCCCCGCCTCTCTAAGTTCAATGATGAAGCCGTTGAGCAGGTCAAGCAGAGGTTCGCCATA
>JAGQSI010000132.1 GCA_020439605.1 Acidimicrobiales bacterium
CCTCGAGATCGGCGAAGGTACCTCCGAGGTCCAGCGCATGATCATCGCCCGCAGTCAAGGACTTCCGGTCTGACCCTGCCTGTTTGAGTGTCATAGGCCCCAACTAGGGTGGATCCCCGTGTCGAAGTCCTCGAGAGCCTGATTGTTGCGTTGCCCGAGAGCCCCAACTAGGGTGGATCCCCGTGTCGAAGTCCTCTGAGTTGCCTCGCTTGCGCCGTACCTGGCCGCAACGTTTTCTCATTGCCTTCAACAGTGTCTTCATAGTTGGTGCGCTCATAGGTGCTGGCACTTTGGCCTACGCCAAGAGAACGGTTGGAGACATCAATCGTTACCGGATCTCGGGCATTGCCACCTTGGAATCACAAGGTCTTGGAGATCAGCCCCGCAACTTCTTGATCGTCGGCGCAGATTCCGATGACGGTCTGGCGATCAATGACCCGGCTAGGGCCGGACGAGACAAGACCGTTGGTGGTGTCAGGTCAGACACGATCATGATCGTTCGGTTGGATCCCAAGAGTGGTCAGGCAAAGATCCTTTCGTTTCCTCGTGACCTCTGGGTGGACATCCCCGGCAAGTCCCGTAACCGCATCAATGCGGCCTTGCAGTTCGGTGGGCCGGATCTGTTGATCAGCACCATCAAATACAACTTCGACATCGACATCAATCACTACGTCCAGGTCAATTTCGCCGGTTTCCAGGAGTTGGTCAAGCTCATTGGTGGAGTGCCGGTCTATTTCTCCAGCCCGGTCAGAGACGCCAATTCGGGCCTGAACGTCGAGAACCCCGGATGCACGACCCTCGACGAGAACGGGGCGTTGAGCTATGTGCGCTCCAGACACCTCAAGTTCTATGACGCGGACCGTGGAAAGTGGGTTTCGGATCCCACGGGCGATCTTGGGCGTATCAGCCGTCAGCAGGACTTCATCAAACGTGTCCTGAAAAGGGCAATCAACCAAGGTGCGAGAAACCCCGCAAAGCTCACCCGTATGGTCGATGTTGGCATTCAGAACATCACGCTCGATCAGGGCACCACTCCTGGTGACCTGGTTGCACTAGGTCAGGCATTTCGCACGTTCGATCCCAACGAATTGCAGACCTTCAGCCTGCCTGTCACCGATACGACCAAGGGCGGCGCTGCTGTTCTTGAACTCGTCGAAGGTGAAGCAGAACCAATCTTGGCCATGTTCCGTGGGACCGGGGTTCCAGAAGATGGCACCACCGTGTTGCCTTCGATGATTGCGGTTCGGGTTCTCAACGGCTCCGGAAAATCCAACCAAGCAGCCCAGGCCACTGAGGTACTTGCGGCTGCTGGGTTCAAGATGGATTCACCCTCATCTGCGTCAGCGTTGGCTGTGACCGAGGTCAGATACCGGCCCGGCCAGGAGGCTCAAGCTGCCCTTGTAGCTCGTCACCTGATGGCTCGCCCGGTCCTGATAGCGGACCCTGAGGCCTCACAGATCACCGTGATCACCGGCGACGATTTCGTAGTGGCTCTACCCGAGGCGCTCGACGAGTCCGTGGTACCGGTGCCCACAACAACCACCGCCCCCACAACCACTGTGCCCGCAACCACCGTCGCCTCAACCGTGACCACCACCCCCACCGTGGCGGCACAGACCACCACAACCACCGAGGTGGTCGGCTTTGTTCCTCAGGCCGCCCCGCCGCCCGGCGTCGTGTGCGGATAGCTCTTCGAGTGCCTCGGACCAACTACCGTCGTGCATCGTGGGTAGCAACGTCGCAATTATTGGCACCGGATATGTAGGTCTCACCACCGGTGCGTGTTTGTCTCATCTCGGCCACAACGTGGTGTGTGCAGATGTCATTGCCGAGAAGGTCGAATCCCTGAGCCGGGGCGAGGTGCCAATCCTCGAAGCCGGCCTCGATGAACTCGTTGCAGAGGGCATCAGCGAGGGGCGGCTCTCGTTTGTCCTCGGGGCGCAGAACGCAGTGGGGGAGGCCGATTTCGTCTTCTTGTGTCTGCCCACCCCTCAAGGCGCAGATGGAGCCGCTGACCTGTCGTTCATCAAGGCGGCAGCAACCCAGATCGGCCCATATCTTCGCCCCGGCGCTGCTGTGATCAACAAGTCAACCGTGCCCGTAGGTTCAGCCGGCGAGGTTGCCAAGAAGCTCGGCCGTGACGACGTGCATGTCGTGTCCAACCCTGAGTTCCTTCGTGAAGGCACCGCGGTGAGCGACTTCTTGAACCCTGACCGCGTGGTAATCGGTGCCGATGACCCAGAGGTGGCCAAGCGGGTTGCGTCTCTCTATGAGGCTCTGCCCGGCGAAACACTCATCACCGACCCTGCTTCTGCTGAGACCATCAAGTACGCGTCCAACGCCTTTCTTGCCACCAAGATCAGCTTCGTCAACGCTATGGCTGCGGTGTGTGAAGAGGTTGGCGCAGACGTTGTGGACGTGGTGCGTGGAATGGGCCTCGACCAGCGCATCGGGGACAAGTTCCTCGTCCCGGGTCCGGGCTGGGGTGGAAGCTGCTTCCCCAAGGACTCTCACGCACTCGTGCGCATCGCTGAGAACAACGGCTATCAGTTCGGCCTGTTGCGCTCTGTGATCGCTACCAACGAAGAGCAGTTCGGCCGGGTGGCCAACAAGATCGCTCGATTCGTCGGCGGCAACGTCGAAGGTAAGACCGTGGCCGTCTGGGGGCTCACATTCAAGGCCCACACAGATGACCTGCGAGATTCACCCTCGCTCAACATCATCAATCGTCTGCTCGAGGTTGGAGCGATCGTGCGGGCCTATGACCCTGCGGTAGAGCCGGGCACCTCGGACTCACGACTTGATGGCATAGAGATCGCCGCTGATCTGTACGAAGCCACCGCCGGCGCCGACGTTCTGGCCGTTCTCACCGAGTGGCCCGAGTTCATCGAGGCAGACTTTGCCAAGGTTGGCGAATCCATCGCTTCGCGCAGCGTTGTAGACGCCCGCAACCTGCTCGACGCAACAGCGCTGAAGGACCTTGGATTCGAATACGACGGAATCGGACGTAGCTGAGATGGCCCGTGTGGTGGTAACTGGCGGAGCGGGCTTTCTTGGTTCGCATCTGTGTAACCGTCTCATCGATCGTGGCGATGAGGTGGTGTGTCTCGACAACCTGATCACCGGGTCCATCCGCAACATCGAGAACCTCTTCGGCAACCCATCGTTCACGTTCGTGGAACACGATGTCTCTACGTTCATCTGGGTTCCCGGCGACGTGGACGCAGTGCTGCACTTTGCCAGCCCGGCGTCTCCAGTGGACTTCGAACGGATTCCGATCCAGATCCTCAAGGTTGGCAGCCTGGGCACCCACAACGCGCTGGGTCTCGCCAAGGCCAAAGGGGCACGGTTCTTCCTGGCGTCCACCAGCGAGGTCTATGGGGATCCTCTGGTTCACCCGCAGCCCGAGACCTACTGGGGCAACGTGAACCCGATCGGACCTCGTGGCGTCTATGACGAGGCCAAGCGTTTCGCAGAGGCCATGACCATGGCCTATCACCGCCATCACGGCCTCGACGTGCGAATCGTGCGCATCTTCAACACCTATGGCCCCCACATGCGCCCCGATGATGGACGAGCCGTGTCCAACTTCATCGTGCAGGCCCTTCGTGGTGAGGACATCACCGTCTATGGCGATGGCAGCCAGACCCGAAGCTTTTGTTATGCAGACGACGAGGTCCGTGGTTTCTTGGCCCTGCTGGACTCAGATGTTGTTGGCCCGACCAACATTGGTAACCCGGTCGAGTACACCATCCTCGAGCTCGCTGAAATAGTGATCGAGGTAACCGGCTCCAGTTCCAAGATCGTATTCGAGCCGTTGCCCGTCGATGACCCGACCCAGCGTCAGCCCGACATCACCAGAGCACGCGAGTTGCTCGGCTGGGAACCAGAGATCGACGTGCGCACCGGCATCGCCAAAACCGCCGCATATTTCAGCGAGGTTCTGGACACCCATTCGTAGGGGGTTCCCCTCGAAACTGTCCCTCGATCCACGCCAGGGCGTGCTCATAGGCGTTGAGACCGGCTCGGCCGTGGCCTCCGGCGTTGATCAGGCGCAGTTCCACAATCTGTTGGTTGTCGCACATGCGTTGGCGCAGTGTCTCGGCGTGCGCCACCGGAATCAGGTCGTCGCCGGTTGAATGGATGAGAAGCACCGGGGCATCTGAAGTTTTTTCGGTTCCCGCGTTCTGTGCCTCGGCCAGCGTCGGCCAGGCCGATTCGAAGGCGTCCTTGCGGATCAGTTCCTCCACCGGATAGTCGGCGAAAGCGCGATAGACCCCTGGGCCGCACTCGGTGTCCACCACATCGAGAAGCTCAAGGGCCTTTGGCGTCAGGAACTCTGCGGGGTCCACATGGGGGTATGCAGCAGCGATACCTGCCACCACCATGTACACGTACTTGCCGAGTGGATCTGTGGACGCCGCACTGAAAATCAGGCTCACCTCGCTAGCTGCTGCTCCAGCGGCAGTGGCTACTAGTTCGAGTTGAGGTGTCCAGCTAGCTGCGAGTTGGCTGGTCCACAACGAAGCGTGGCCGCCCTGGCTGTAGCCGACGGTGGCGAAGCGTTTGGAGGCGTTTGCATCTGGCAGTTGTCGTGCCGCTTGCACTGCATCCAATGCAGAGCGCCCTTCGCTTTGACCAACCAGGTAGGGGTGTCGACCCGGTGTGCCCAATCCTTCGAAATCTGTTGCTGATATGACGAAACGGTCCCCGACCTTTTTGGCAACCGTGGAGAAGTCGTTCATGCCGGCGCGCTTCGAGGGCGCACACGGGTCTGCGATGCCGGTGGTGGAGTGCGAGACACTGATCATCGGCCAGCCACCGTCGGGCGCTTGGCCGGTGGGCACAGACGCAACTCCTGTCACCACGATCGGATCGCCGGAGAGGGCCCGCGATGTGTACATGATTCGATAGACCTTGGCCCCGGCGATCTCGTAATCCTCGAAATCCTGATAACGCACCAGCGTGCCGTGAGGCTCACTGGGGATCGGATCGGGGGCCTCGTAGAAGGCATCTCCCTTGTACGGATCGTCCGAGCCCGAAATCCATGAGCATCCCGCCAAAGTGGCCGCGGCCACAACGAGAGAGATCGTTGCAGCTGCTAGTCGATTCAACTCAGTGCGCTCTGGCTTCGGCCTCGACACGGTTGGCCAG
>JAGQSI010000133.1 GCA_020439605.1 Acidimicrobiales bacterium
GACCTTGGTGTTCTCGTTGACGAAGATTGCCATGGTTCGTTTCTCTGTCTCGTCTCTGGGGCTCAGGCGTTGGCGATGGCGACGGCGGCGCGGGCCGCTTCCAGCATGGTCGGCTCGGAGCGCAACTTGTCCTCGGGGATGCCGGCGTCGGCGAGGATCTGGCGGCCCTCGTCGGCGTTGGTGCCGTCGAGCCGGATCACGATCGGGGCGCGCAGGTCGACGCGGCTCATCGCCTCGACGATCCCCTTGGCCACTTCCTCGCCGCGGGTGATGCCGCCGAAGATGTTGATGAAGATCGCCTTGACCGTCTCGTCGAAGTTGATCACCTCGAGCGCGGCAGCCATCACGTCGGCGTTGGCGCCGCCGCCGATGTCGAGGAAGTTCGAGGCCGCGCCGCCGACCTGATTGACGACGTCGAGCGTCGACATCGCCAGACCGGCGCCGTTGGCGATGATCCCGACCGATCCTTCGAGGCCGATGTACTGGAGGTCCTTCTCCTTGGCCAGCTTCTCGCGCTCGTCGAGCTCCTCGGTGGCGGCGTACTCCTCCCACTCCGGATGGCGGAACTCGGCGTTGCCGTCGAGGGTGACCTTGGCGTCGAGCGCGTGTACCTCTCCGGTCGGCTTGAGGATCAGCGGGTTGATCTCGCAGAGATCGGCGTCACCTTCGGTGTAGGCACGATAGAGCTTCAACAAGATGTCAACCGCTCCATCGTTGGCCTCAGGGTTGAGGTTTGCTGCCTCAACCCAGGCACGAGCGGCCTCTGGGGTGAGCCCGTCCACCGGATCGATCCAGATCTTGGAGATTGCATCAGGATCGGTCTCAGCAACTGCCTCGATTTCCACGCCGCCTTGGGCGGAGAGCATGCCGAGGTGCTTCTTGGCTGCACGGTCCAAGGTGAAGCTCGCGTAGTACTCCTCAGCAATGTCTGAGGCGAACTCGATCCACACGGTTTTGACGATGTGCCCCTTGATGTCGAGGCCGAGGATATTGCCAGCGTGCTCGCGGGCTTCCTCTGCGTTGGCGGCGAGCTTTACGCCACCAGCTTTTCCTCGTCCACCAACATGAACTTGGGCTTTGACTACCACTGGGTAGCCGATACGGTCGGCAGCAGCAACAGCATCTTCGACGGTTGTAACTGCCTCACCGGGTGAGACAGGGATGTCGAAGGAAGCAAAGAATTGCTTGCCTTGATACTCGAGAAGGTCCACGCGGACTCCTGACGATGACAGACGGGCCTTTAGCTCGGGCGATACTAGGCACTAGTTCGCAATCCTTGCCTATCCGGACAGGAGTTCAAATCAGATCATGAGTCCAGTAGATCAATCCCGCAACCATGTCGGGCGGGCGGCGAGCGTCACTCTCGTGGCCATCGTTGTGCTTGGCGGGGCCATGTTTCTTGCCGCCAAACTCATCTCTCCCAAGACCGGATTGGGCGAAGGCAAGGTGCAACTGGGCGACGCAACATTTCAGGGTGGCTCCGCCGAACGCCTCTCCAAGGAGATAGCAAAAGGTGGGCCCATCTTCTACGGCGACGTGTCCGGCAACAAGGAACGCGACATCATCCTTCAACACATTGGCAACGACACGGACTCCGGCTGGTACGCATTCAGGGCCGCTCCGGCCAACAAGGACAGGGACTGCACCTGGACCTGGCAGCCCGACGAGGAGATCTTCCGGGCACGCTGCGATGAGTCATTGACCGCCCCCGCTGACGGCAAGGGCCTCCAGCGCTATCCGGTCAAGGTGGTCGATGGACGTCTCGATGTGGACCTCAACGCCGAGGCCCGCACCGCAACTACAACTACGACAACAGCCGACTAGCAACCGACTGGCGGCAGGCGAGGACTGCCCAGCTAGCCGAGCAGCAGTGCTTCCATCTGCGCTGCCACCTGGCGGCGCTGGATCTTGTCGGTTCCTGTGCGAGGGAAATCCTCGACCACCACGAAATGTGCAGGCACCTTGTAGCGCGACATTCGCTCGGTGGACCACGCAACAAGTTCTGTCTCGTCGAAAGCTGCACCGTCAGCCAAGCGGATCGCTGCGACAGGGACTTCACCGTCTCTGTCATGAGGCAGCGCCACCACGGCAGCCTCGGCCACTGCAGGATGTTCCTCGAGGTCCTGTTCCACCTCAACCGCGTAGACCGAGTAGCCGCCTCTTTTGATGACGTCTTTCATTCGGCCCTCGAAGTTCACGATCCCGAACGGGCCTCGTCTCGCGAAGTCTCCTGTCCGTAGCCAGCCGTCTTCTGTGATGGTTGCTGCGGTGGCCTCAGGCGCTCCGTGATAGCCGGTAAGAACACCGGGGCCTTTCACCACCAGTTCGCCCACTCCACCGATCGGCACCTCTGAGCCATCTTCATCGAGAACCCGGAAGGAAACCCCGGGTAGAGGCATACCTACCGATCCGCCAAGGGCAGCCGGAACCAGCGGAGGCGAGATACGAATCGCCACTCCGCCAGCGGTCTCCACCATTCCATAGCCTTCAGCGAACATTGCTTCTCCCATGGACCCAAGGATCGGCAGGGTGAAGGTTGCGCCGCGCTTCTTGAAGCGATGGGCAAGGTCAGCCGGCATTGCGTCTGCACCTGAGATCCAACATCTGACACATGTCAGGTCGAAATCTTCGGCGCCGGCCTGTTCCATCATCCGGTACATGGCTGGAACGCCCGAGAAGATGGACGAGCGTCGAAGTGAGATCGTTTCCATTACTGCGACCGGATTGAAGCGGTCCAAGAAACAAACGGGTATACCGGCACACGCGGCACCAATCGCGATTGCGAAGCCGAAGATGTGAGCCAAGGGCAACGCCATGACGATCTCGTCGTCACGAAGCTCTGTGGGGGCCAACGCTGCGATGGACAGGCCGCCGATCAAACCGTTGTGGGTCAGTTCCGCACCCTTCGGCGCTCCAGTCGTGCCAGATGTGTAGAACAACGCAGCAACTGATCGCGGGTCTGCTTCTACTGCTTTGCCAAACACGCCTGGTTGTGTATCGGAGTCATCGTCTGAGGCGATCTCGTCTGTCGAGCCAAGGTCTTCAACCGACCGGATGACCAAGGATGCGCCTGAATCGGTCACTACATGGTCTACCTCGGCCTCTGTCATCTGCGAGTTGACCGGTGCAGGGATTCTGCCCGCCCGAGATGCTGCGAGCGTCAACAGCAACTGGTCATATCCGTTGACGGTGGCGATGACTACCCGATCTCCCAGCTCGCTGCGCTGCGAGATCACCAGTGCCCACCGGTCCACGAGCTGTGCAGCCTCGTTGGTCGTGAGGGTTCTGCCACTGGCCACCTCATGGACCAAGGTCCGTTTGGGGTGTGCTTGGGCCACCCTTTCCATCAGGTTGCCGAGCGTCATGGAACGGCCGGTTGCTAGATCAAATCTCGAGAGCCACCTCATGGTGTTCACCCTATGGCGACAACCTCCCAAAGCCCTAGCCAGAGAACCCCAGGCTCTGGATCAGAGCTTCGTGAGTGGGGCCCACGCCAACAGGAGCGTCTTTTGTCCCACCGTGGGGAAGTTAACCGTTACCTCGGTCTTATCTCCGCCGCCGCGCAGGTCCAATACGACGCCTTCACCCCACTTGGCATGCATAACGTCGTCTCCGATTCGCAACGTAACGCCGCTGGCTGTGCCTGATGTTTCTGTAACGGACGTGCCGGCTGCCAACGCCTGTTCCACAATTCTTTCCCGGTTGGCCTGCCTTCGTTCTGAGGAGATCCTGCTCTTACGTTCCGGGCGTTCACCCCAGCTCGACTCCGTGGAAGTCATCGAAGCGCTGTCTGCCCACGCGCCTGATCTAGACGAACGCCGCTCGCCCTCGATGGAGTTGACGAGGCGCTGAGGAATCTCATCCAGGAACCGGCTAGGCGGGTTGTACTGGGTGGCCCCGTAGATGGTCCGGCTCCAGGCATGACTCAGATGCAGACGCTCTCTGGCCCTCGTGATCCCCACGTAGGCCAGGCGCCGCTCCTCCTCAAGCTCTGCTGGGTCTGCCAATGACCGCAGGTGAGGGAAGATCCCGTCCTCAAGCCCGACCATGAACACGACCGGGAACTCAAGGCCCTTAGCGGAATGCAATGTCATCAGCACTACCGAGGACCCGTCTTCGGGCACTTCATCGGTGTCTGCAACCAAACTCACCTGTTCCAAGAAGACATCCACCGAATCCACCTCTCGTGCCGAGCCGACAAGCTCTGCGAGGTTTTCCAAGCGGCCTTCTGCCTCGATCGAATGTTCTGCCTGCAACTCATCCACATAGCCAGATCTACCGAGCAATGCCTCAAGGAGAGGTCCGGGTCCATCTTCAACCGCGGCGATTCCAGCGTCGATCACATCCAAGAAGTCCGTGATCCCCTTGGCCGCCCTACCGGTGATGCCAACTTCGTCGCTTCGCCGCAGCGCCTCCATGAACGTCATGGATTGCATGGCAGCCCATGCCTCGAGGCGCCCAACGGTGGAATCTCCAACTCCACGTTTGGGAACGTTGATAACCCTTTTGACAGAGACCTCATCTGCAGGGTTCACCACTACACGCATGTAGGCAAGAGCGTCCTTGACCTCGCGTCGGTCATAGAAGCGGGTACCACCAACAACCTTGTAGGGAACTCCTGCCCTCATCAGGTGTTCTTCGACAATGCGGCTCTGGCCGTTGGTCCGGTAAAAGACCGCCATGTCTCCCCACAAATAGTCCCCGCTGTCGTGCAGTTTGGCTATCTGATGGGTGACCCACTGCGCCTCATCTCGTTCGTCGTCTCCGTGATATCGAACGATTGGCTTGCCGTCGCCCTCATCGGTCCACAGATCCTTGGGCTTTCTGGACAGGTTGTTCTCAATGACCGAGTTGGCAGCATCGAGGATTGTCTGGGTGGAGCGGTAGTTCTGGGTCAGCACAACCGTGGAGACACCATCGAAGGCGTTCTCGAATTCAAGAATGTTGCGCATGTCTGCGCCTCGGAACTTGTAGATCGACTGATCTCCGTCCCCAACCACACAAACGTTTCGATGATCTCCAGCAAGCTGAAGGATCATCTCGTTCTGGACCCGGTTGGTGTCCTGATACTCATCCACCAAGATATGACGAAAGCGCCTTCGATAGTGCTCCAGTACCGAGGGCTCACGGCGGAAGAGCTCTACAACGTT
>JAGQSI010000134.1 GCA_020439605.1 Acidimicrobiales bacterium
TTCGAGAAGCTCGGCGTCGGAGAGCTTGTCTCCATGTTCTTCGGCGTGGATGAGCGCCATCAGCAGATCATCGTCATCTCGAGCGCGTTTCCATTCGATGGCGTCGCTCAGGATCGCCTCCATCTCTTGGGCTGCAGCAAGCACGGCCGGGCCGTTTTCGATCAACAGGAGCGGATCGAGTACTTGGGTGATGGTGTGCGAGAGCTCTCGAAGATGATTGGTGTCAGCGCTTTCAGGTAGTCCAAGCATCGAGTTGATGACTGCGAAGGGCAGAGGGAATGCGAGCCCGGAAATGAGGTCTGTGGGCTCGGAACCGTGATCGGCGAGCTCATCGAGCAAACTGTCGGTTAGTTGTTGAATCTGGCCTCGGATTTGTTCGATAGCCCGAGGTGTGAATGCTTTGGCCACGAGGCCACGAATGCGAGTGTGATCAGGCGGATCAATGTTGAGGATTGCTCGGCTGGGACGGCGTTGCTCGGCCAGCCCAGCGGCAGCGCGGATCTCTGCGATGCGTTCGGCTCGGGTGGGGGAGTTGGCGACGTTGCGCTCATCAACCGACATGCCCGGAGTGCGCAGCAGCGCGTGGACATCGTCCCAGCGGGTGAGCAGCCAGGAGCCCATGGTGGTCTGGTGAATGGGCATGGAGTCACGTAGGGCCGCGTACTGCCCGTAGGGGTTGTCGAAATAGCCGGGCTCGAACGGGTTCAGGCCCATGACCTCAGGAGGCGTATCCATGTTCACGATGGCGAGACTACCCTCATGGGTCATGACTTTGCAGTGGGAGTGCAAGTAGATGGCAGTGAGTGAATTGCGGGGTGCTGCGGCAATAGTTGGCGTCGCTGATCTTGTTTCGCCCACTGGTGAGCTCGAGGGTTCGCTGCGTGCGTTGGAGGTGCGCGCTATTCGAGAGGCGCTCGATGATGCTGGGTTGACAATCGCCGATGTGGACGGGCTTGCGTGTGCCACTTCTGCTGGTTGGGCACCATCGATGGAACTTGGTGAATATCTGGGTATCAGCCCTCGCTGGAGTGACTCAACGATCACAGGAGGGTCCAGCTTTGAGATACACGTCGAACATGCCGCAGCCGCCATAGCTGCGGGACTATGCGATGTGGCGGTAGTCGTGTATGCGGCAAATCCAAGATCCAGTTTCAAGCGGGGTGGTTCTGGATACACGAGCCGCCAGGCATTGCCAGGGCTTACAGCGGCAGCGGAGTGGGAGTTGGCGTACGCGATGCGCATGCCTATGGGCGCCTATGCGTTGGCAGCCAGCCGTCACATGTATGAGTTCGGAACCACTAGCGAACAACTCGCTCAGATAGCGGTGGACACCCGTAGGTGGGCCGCTTTGAACCCCCGGGCACGCCTACAGGAGAACATCACCATCGATGATGTTCTGTCGTCGCCGGTTCAGGCTTCTCCACTCCACAAGCTGGATTGTTGTTTGGTCACCGACGGAGCCGGCGCCGTGGTTCTGACAAGCGCTGAACGGGCTCGAACACTCGCGAATGCGCCGATATACGTGCTCGGTACCGGCACCTGCCATACCCACTCGATGATCAGCGAAATGCCAGATCTAACAGTGACTGGGGCAGCAGTCTCTGGCCCATTGGCCTTCGCTGCCGCTGGGCTCTCGCCCTCTGAAATAGACGTTGCTCAGATCTATGACTCATTCACGATCACGGTGATGCTGCTGTTGGAAGACCTTGGCTTTTGTGCCAAGGGTGAGGGCGGAGAGTTCGTGTCGGAAGGTGTCCTAGCTCCTGGTGGATCGTTACCAACCAACACGACAGGCGGTGGCTTGGCGTATACGCACCCTGGAATGTTCGGCATCTTCTTGTTGGTGGAAGCGGTGCGTCAGCTTCGAGGAGAGTGCGGGCCCAGACAAGTGGCCGGCGCTGAGGTTGCGTTGGCGCACGGCTCAGGTGGGGTGCTTTCGGCCATGTCAACTGTGATTATGGGAACGGAGGCAACGCTGTGAGCCACGACGCTCGGATCGTGGATGCTCCTTCGGGGGCGCCTCAACGTTTCCTTCCACCGATTTCCGATGCTGGTGAACCTTTTTGGGATGCCACCCGCAGCACACGCCTTGTCATCCAGTGGTGCCGTACTTGCGAGCAGGCAATCCATTTCCCACGCGAAGCCTGCCCAGGTTGTCTTGGTGAGGACCTGGAGTTTCGCCCGGGTTCTGAGGTCGGGACTGTCTATGCCGCCACGATGATTCCGATTTCAGCCAATCCCACAATGGCCGGCCGAGGTCCATATGTGATCGTGCTCGTGGATCTGCCTGAAGGAGTGCGGCTGATGTCGTCCGTTGTTGGTCCGGGCGCTCTTGAGGTGGCAGTTGGTGACGAGGTGCGTGTGGCCTGGGAGCCGTTGGACGATGGTCGTCACCTACTTGTATTTGTCCGGGAATAGGCAGGTCAGAAGATGTTGCTAGTCTCGGTTGTCCAAAATCGTCTCAAATCTGGCACAATGGTCCGTCCCCGCTGGCACCCTGAGCCCGGAACTGGAGCCTGATGTCCTTCAAGGTCAACGATCGCGTGGTCTACCCACACCATGGCGCTGCCATCATCAAGAAGAAGGTGAAGCGCGAATTCAACGGCGTGAAGAAGGACTATTTCATTCTTGAGATGGTCCATGGAGATCTCACACTCTCCGTTCCAGTCGATATGGCAGATGAGGTGGGGATGCGCCCGCCTATCTCCAAGTCAGACGTGGACGATCTGTTCCGTCTGATCGGCAAACGAGATGTGCGCGAGCCTGCCAACTGGAGCCGTCGCTTCAAGAACCATCAAGAGAAGATGAAGTCTGGCGACGTGTATCAGGTGGCTGAGGTTGTCCGTAACTTGGCGCTACGCGAGAAGGGCAAGGGCCTATCTACCGCAGAGAAGTCCATGTTGGAGCGCGCCCGAGGCATCTTGGTGAGCGAATTGAGCTTTGCGCTCAACGTCACCGAAGAAGCTGCGATGGTCAAGCTCGAAAAGGGCCTCGAGTAGGACCTACTCGACCACTTCTCGCATATCTTCAGCCATATCCAGTCTGCGCCATCCAGGCTGCGCTCTAAGTTGGTCGATGTTGTGCCCGCTGGGGTGCAGGTTTGACCATGTTGCTCGCTGGGTACAGGGGTTTGCGGGTCCAGTCTGCGCCATCCAGGCTGCGCTCTAAGTTGGTCGATGTTGTGCCCGCTGGGGTGCACGTTTGACCAGTTTGTCCGCGGGAGAGCGATTCAGTCAGTCGATCACACCTGTTTGGCGGTTCTGTCGCCTGGTGAGACGTCCAAGCTCCTCAGCAGCGGCCATCGCATGAGCCACATGTTCGGCGAGCGCAGCACGATTGCGAGCAATCAGCTCGTCGAGTTCTTGGCGGTGGGTTGCCAGTTCTGGGTCTGTAACTGCCAAGGTATCGACGTCGTCGCTTTGGCGGGTGAGGCGCACGTTGTGAAGCGCAGCGCCGGCTTTGCCCCAGTAAGCCTTGAACATGCCCATGTCGAACTGGCCATCACGGACTCGAGCAGCAGTCTTGACTCGCACTGGGGGTTCTTTGATGTCCTTTACGAGACCGACGAAGGAAAGCCCTTTCAGTACGTAGTAGCTCGGATCCCATTCCCACCAGTAGAAGCCTTGGCGGCATGAGGCCTGGTAGTAGTGGTGGTTGTTGTGCCACCCTTCGCCCATGGTGAGAAAGGCGATGATGGCCGAGTTGCGACTGGTATCGGTGGTTGCGTAGCGGCGCCGCCCCATTACGTGAGCCAACGAGTTGACGAAGAATGTGCAGTGCCACAACAGCACGGTTGAGGCGAAGAACCCAAACACGAGGCCGCTCCAGCCGCCGATGAGAAAACACATCATGGCGCCAAACCAGATCGGGATCCAGTCATTTTTCGTTAGAAATCGAAGCTCCGGGAACTTGGCGAAGTCTCGAATGTCGTCTTCGTTCCAGTCATTGTTCTTATCGCAGAGAATCCAACCAACGTGGCTCCACCAAAAGCCCTTCTGCGGGGAATGGAGATCTTGGTCAGTGTCTGAATAGCGGTGGTGGTTGCGATGGTGGCTGGCCCACCACAGCGCACCCTTTTGCGCCGACATCCCGCCGCCGAAGGCCATGATGAGCTGCATCGTGCGCCCGAGCTTGTAGCTGCGGTGCGAGAAGTAGCGGTGGTAACCGGCGGTGATGAAGAACATCCGCCCCCAGAACATCACTGCAAACAGCACGGCAGCTGTTGGTGTGATTCCGGTCCAGAATGTCAGGAGAACTAGCGCGTGGATCAGTAGGAACGGAAATGAGCTCTTCCAGTTGATCTTCTCTTCGGGGGAGCGCTCGATACCGTGAAGTTTCATCTATTCCTGCTCGTCGGGGCGTGGGCGAGTAGCCGGTGAGATAAGTCAGGGATCAGCCTACCTACCGGTAGGTAGGGAGTTCTAGTAGGTCGAATGTTGAATTGGTCACGTCGTGAGTCCGAGGTGAAGGTCTAAGGACCGTGCTCAAGGTGACCGCGACCTGCGACAATGGCAGTACCTGTAGGAGGCGAGCTGTGTCCGAGACTATGAACAATGAACTGACCCAAGACGGCGTAGAGGATGGTCACGAAGGCGGTGCCGCGAGACGGGGGCTATCGGTCGTGCAGATTGCAGTGCTGGTTGCTGCATTCGCATTCCTGGGTTCCGCCATTGGATTTGTTGTTGGCGAACGTTCCAATGGCGATCCGCTCAACACCGTGGATGTCGGGTTCATGCAGGACATGGGCTATCACCATGGCCAAGCTGTACAGATGTCGCTTCTGTTGCTCGATAAGGCTGAGGTGGACCGGTCTCTGCAGCAGTTTGCCCAGGAGATCATCATGGACCAGCGCTATGAGCAAGGGGTATTTGCGGCCACCTTGTCACGGTTCGGGCATCCCTCTGAGCCTGACAAGACAGTGATGGGCTGGATGGGAGATCCAATGCCGATCGACCACATGATGGGTATGGCCACTGAAGCACAGATGGAACAGCTTGCCCATCTAGATGGAGACGAGGCAGAAGCGTTATGGATTGCACTCATGTGCGAGCACCATCTCGGTGGATTGCACATGGCCGATTACGCCGCACGTCATGGCAAGGACTCCACTACAACCAAGTTGGCCAAAGCCATGGTTA
>JAGQSI010000135.1 GCA_020439605.1 Acidimicrobiales bacterium
GAACGTTCCCTAGCGGACTTCGCGTCGGGCAAGCTTGCTGTGCTGGTCGCTACAGATGTTGCCGCTCGGGGAATCCATGTGGACGACGTGGACATCGTCATTCATTTCGACCCGGCAGAGGACCACAAGACCTACCTGCATCGTTCTGGGCGAACCGCGCGCGCTGGCGAGAGCGGGCTCGTGGTTACGTTGCTGTTGTGGGATCAAGAACTTGAGGTCAAGCGTCTTCAGAAGCGTCTTGGCGAGGACCAACCAATGCCTGAGGTGTTCTCCAACAACCCGATCCTGGCTGATCTCACCAACTGGGAACCGGTGGACAAGGTCTGACCCAACCGAATACTTGTTGCCATTTGAGGTGCGCTAGCGCCTACGATGGATGAGTCATCAAGAGTGGCCCGCTTCGGTGGGTCCGGCAACCTGGGACGGACACCCAAGGTGCCTCCTGCCTTCGGGTGGGGATGTGGCCAGTTCGCTGGCAACTGAAGTGTCCGGGGACCCTCCCCGCCGCTGGCACCTGGTGACTATCGCATCGGAACGAAGGAGGAGTCGTGGATCACCAAAGTACCCATTGGGCCGACAGCGACTCCTTTGCTGTTCCACCGTGGATCCAACCTCACTCGAGCACGGTGCCGGCCACTGGGGCATGGCGTCCATGGGATCATCCGGGCCAACGGCGTTTCATGAAGACAGCAATGGATCGCGCTTTCGTGCTCGAAGGCGGCGGCCAGCTTCACGACATCACGATCGCGTTCGAGACCTGGGGGACGCTCAACGAGGATGCGTCCAATGCAGTTCTGGTGTGTCACGCGCTAACTGGTGATGCCCACGCGAGTGGCCCGGCCGGCGACGGCCACGCCACCCCCGGTTGGTGGGACGAGCTGATCGGCAAGGCCAAACCGCTCGACACCGAGCGGTGGTTCGTTGTGTGCGTGAACGTTCTTGGAGGATGTCAGGGCTCTGCTGGCCCGGCGTCGCCACTGCCCGACGAGCCGGGTTTCTACGGCCCTCACTTCCCAGTTGTGTCCATCCGTGACATGGTCAGAACCCAGGCTCGGGTTGCAGATACTTTGGGCATCGACAAATGGCATGCGGTCATCGGTGGATCCATGGGCGGAATGCAGGCTCTTGAATGGGCGGTGATGTACCCGGAGCGGGTTCAGCGACTGGTGGCCATCGCAACCTGCACCGCGGCGTCTGCACAACAGATTGCGTGGTGGAGCACCGGTCGTAGGGCTATCGCATTGGATCCGAAATGGCGTGACGGTCACTACTACGACGCTGCGCCCGGTGATGGCCCTCATGCTGGGTTGGCTCTGGCAAGACAGATCTCACAGGTCACGTTTCGCTCAGATGATGTGTTCACCGACCGCTTTGGTCGTGAGCCAGTAGAGCCACTTCATGGGCGTTTTGAGATGTGGCAACGCTTCGAGGTGGAGCGTTACCTCGACTATCACGGGATCAAGCTCGCAAGACGCTTTGATGCCAACAGCTATCTGCTACTCACCAAGGCCATGGATCTCCATGACTTGGGCCGTGGGCGAGGGGGGATGGCTGCTGCGATCAAGCGGATTTCGGCGCCGGTGCTTTCAATGGGGATCACCTCAGACATTCTTTATCCAGAACGTCAGTCCCGTGAGTTGGCGGACCTGGTGGATCAAGCCGGTGGCTCGGCCCTTTATCGCCAGATCGACAGCCCTCACGGCCACGACGCCTTTCTTATCGACATAGACCAGGTTGCTGCTGCGCTGGTCCCTTTCTTGGAGCTTTCCGTTGACAACTGATCCATCCGTGCCACCGCTTCATCCCGACACTGTTGCTATTCGTTCAGGGCGAATGGGAGACGGGCAGTCTCTGGCACCGGTGTTGTGGCCAACCTCCACATTTGCGCTCGGTTCTGTGGCCGAGGCCCGCAAGCTGGCCACCACCGTTGGCTCAGATCGCTTCTACAGCCGCTATGGCAACCCTTCAGTGTCCGGTTTCGAAGATGCGATTGCTCGTCTTGAAGGCGCCGAGGCCGCAAGGGCGTTCTCGTCCGGAATGGGGGCAGTTTCCGGGGTGGTTCTCGGTCTTTGTTCCACCGGGGACCACATCGTGGCACAACGCCAGATCTATGCGGCCACCCAGTTGTTGTTCCAAGCGGTTTGTCCGCGCTTTGGCATCGACGTGACCTTTGTCGACGGCACTAAGCCGGGCGCTTTCGCCGAAGCCGTGATCCCTGGCAAGACCACCATGGTTTATGCGGAGACTCCGGCCAACCCGAAGCTCGATGTCATAGACCTCGATGAACTCGGCGCGATAGCAGGGCCGGTAACAGTGGTGGACGCAACCTTTGGCCCACCAGTGATTCAACAGCCGCTTCGACACGGGGTTGATCTCGTGGTTCATTCCGCCACCAAAGGAATCGCTGGACACAACGATGCGACCCTCGGTGTGGTTGCTGGCAGCAAGGAACTTATCGACTGGCTCTGGGGTTTCGCAGTGCTCCAAGGTGCGTGTGCGTCGCCCTATGACGCACTCAACGCGACCCGTGGAATCCGGACCTTGCCGGTGAGAGTTGCTCGTCAGTGCGAAAGCGCCCTGGCAATCGCTGAGGCACTTGAAGCCAACCCGCACGTGGAATCGGTTCGCTATCCGTGGCTGGAGTCTCACCCCCAATACGAGCTGGCCAAGAAGCAGATGTCTGGCGGAGGAACCCTCGTCACCTTCGATGTGGCTGGCGGCGTTGATGGCGGTGCACGCTTCATCGAGGCACTCGAAATTGTACAGCATGCAACTTCGTTGGGCGGGCCAGAAACACTGGCCACCCATCCGGCCTCCACTACCCACGTGAACTTGTTGCCCGAAGAGCTCGAAGCCAATGGGATCGGCCAGGGAACCATCCGTTTGTCGGTTGGTCTCGAACATGTCTCTGATCTGATAGCGGATCTGACTCGTGCCCTGGACATAGTCGCTTCGGCCTGAAGGATCAGGGCAAAGAGTTGGTCTCAGCCGTCGAGGTCTCACCCGTCGAGGTCTCACCCGTCGAGGTACCTCTGGCGGCATGGTCCTCTGACGACAAGGTTGGTTGAGTGCCCGAACTCATAGAGATCGAGATCTACCGGCAGGTGGCCGAGCGTGCAGTTGGGGCAAGCGTTGCATCGGTGGATGCACCCGACGGTTGGTACATCAAAGGAGGGCCAACCCCGAGCGAGGTGTGCTCAGCGCTGGAAGGCGCCACCATCTCATCCACCGACCGGGTTGGGAAGCTGCTGTTGTTGAACATGGGGGAGAAGCGGCCGCTGCTCGGGCTGCGCTTCGGGATGACTGGTCGGCTGGTATACGGCGAGTTCGCTCCCATCGAGGTGTTGGAATATTCCTCGAACAGAGATGATCCGAAGTGGGATCGTTTTGCTCTGTGGCTAGATGATGGAACCCGCCTGAGGATCTCAGATCCGCGACGCCTCGGCGGTGTGGAACTGGACCCGGACCTTGCCTTGATCGGCCCAGATGCATGGGGTCTTTCGACCGAGGATCTCAATGCGGCGCTGCACAATTCGCAGGCGCCGTTGAAGGCACGACTATTGGATCAGTCCAAAGTTGCAGGCCTCGGAAACCTGTTGGTGGACGAAACATTGTGGCGAGCGCATCTGGCCCCGGATCGAACGGCGTCGTCTTTAAGGTCAGCTGAGATCTCACATCTACGAGATGTCATTGTCGCCACGATCGATGATCTCTACGAGCGTGGTGGATCACATATGGGTGATCTCCAGGCTCATCGGCACCGTGACGGGACGTGTCCGAGGTGTGGAAAACGGCTGGCTCGCCAAAGCATCGGAGGACGGACCACTTACTGGTGTGGTGCTTGCGTAGAGGCTGCGGGTCGTTGAGCGATAACCTCTTGACCTCGTGACCGTTCGACCTCGTCCCCTGGCCCTAGCGGTTGCATTATTGGTGGCCTTGTTCGTTGGCGTGTGGTCGGGTGGATCAGCGGTCCAGGCGCAAGATCAGGCCATCAAGGCTCAGGTTGCTACCACGATCGCGGCTACTTCGGTCGAGACCACAGTTGCAGGGGATCCTGCTGATGTCGGAACCTCCGCGGGTGAAGGAACCACCGACACTGTGGAACAGGTGACCCAGAGCGAAGGCTCACAAAGCAGCCTGCTAACCGAATCGCGTAAGCTCGTAGCAACAATTGCAGGCTTGGTGCTGTGCGCGTTGGCACTAACAGTTCTGACCGTGAGGTACTGGAAGGTGACCTCACCCAAACGGCTTGCAGCGCTCGATTCGGGGCCACATACCGGCACCGAAGATGCGATCGCTATCGCTGTTGAGTCGGCCGCTACTGACGCATCCCCTACTGATGCTGCTGGCGCCGTGGAGACGGTCTCGATCCCTTCTACTTTGGAAAATCCGGTAGTGGTGCTTGGTGACGAACCATCTGGTTCCGATACCGGCTATGAACCGATGGGCACTGGCGAACATGATCGGGTGGTGGTCAAGTCCACCATCGTGAGGCCGGGAGCGAGATCTCGTGCGGCAGCGCTCAAGAGCGCTAAAGACAACTGATCTGATTCTGCTCGCCTACTCTCAACAGAGTTCTAACTAGGAGTTGACGTGATGAAATGCACCTCATGTGGCGCAGACAACGATGAATCGTCGAAGTTCTGTTTGGCCTGCGGGTCGGCTCTAGCGGCACCCGAACCAGTCGAGGTTGCTGAGGTAGTTGAGCCAGTTGAGGTAGTTGACGCAGATAAGCCAAGCGATGCAGCTGGGTCCGTTGAGCTGCCTGATGAGTTGGCTGATGTTGATGAACTGATCGAAGCCCCACAAGAACAGGCGGTGGCTGAGATAGTTGAAGACCAAGGTGTGGGTGACGAGGCTGCGCCAACGTCTGCGCCAGCACCGCCTCCGCCACCACCAGGGGCGACGCCGCCGCCTCCCGCAGCCCCAGGGTGGGGAGCACCTCCACCGCCTTCGGCTTCAGTTCCGGCTCCGCCTCCGGCCCCATTCGGCGCACCGATAACGCCTCCGCCTCCTTCAGGTTCAGTACCGCCGCCACCTCCGGGTTGGGGTGCGCCTCCGCCGCCGCCAGTGCCTCCACCACCTCCTGTGTCTGCGCCACCTCCACCACCAGCGGCTCCTGTTCCACCTTCT
>JAGQSI010000136.1 GCA_020439605.1 Acidimicrobiales bacterium
CGCTGGCGTGCTGTTCCCCAAGCGCCTCGGCAACGCCTCAGAGTTCGCCACTTTGGCAGCTGAGCTGCTTCGCAACAGCTACATGAACGCCGAGTCGATCCGTATCGACGCCGGCATACGTATGCAACCAAAGTGATCTAGGTGGCTGCGGCTTTCGATGCCGCACGCCCCACCCACACGGGAACATTGGCCATGGCGAGCAGTTCGGTATCGCCGCTGGAGTTTCCGTAAGCCCACATCGTCTCAGGCCTGGCTTCACCAAGCCAGGCCTTGAGCCGTTTTGCCTTCTCTGGGCCGCGCACGTTGGGGCCGGTCATCTCACCGGTCAGATGACCGTTGGCATCTGTCTGCATCTCGACTGCTATCACGTGGTCGAAGCCATGTAGCTCGGCGAAGGGGCGCAGGTAGGTTCCGAGCGACGCCGACACCAGCACCAGCTCGTGACCGTGGGACTGATGCCATTGCACCTGCTCCACCATTTCTTGGCGAAGCTTCTTGGTCAGGTCTCGTGAATAGCTCTCGCCCTGGGCAGCCAGCCAGGAAGCTTCGCGGCCGGTGAACAAGGATCTGAGCAATCTCGCTTTGGTGACATCTCGGTGATGTAGGCCGGATTTGTCGAGTCCAGCTCTAGCCTTGAAAGCGGTGGGAGCAACGCATGTCAAAGCCTTGGCCATTGCTATTGGTCCACAGGCTTTGGCCAAGAAAGGAACCAACGTGTCTCGGTGGCTGATGGTCCCGTCGAAATCGAAGGCGGCTATCTGGCGAGAAGTCATTTCAGTCTTTGGTTAGAGCAGCAGCTAGGGCGGAGTCAATGGTTTCATGCCCGAACCTGAAGCCTGCGTCTGTGAGTGCTTTTGGTACTGCTCGAATAGAGGTGAACAACAGATTGTGGAGCAGGTCGCCAACCCCTAGCGGGACGTGCTTGATAGCTGCAGGAATAGGCAGCCGGGTTGGTTTGTGCAACGCGGCACCGAGCGCCGCCGTGAAATCGCTGTTGCGCACTGGGTTGGGCGCTGTGAGATTCAAAGGGCCGTTGACGGTGGCGGTGTCCAAGGCGAATCGAATGGCCCGGACCTCATCTTCGAGCGAGATCCAAGACATCCAGGACTGACCCTTGCCGGCATTTCCTCCAAGACCGAGCTTGAACGGTTTGATCATATTGGCGAGCGCTCCGCCGCTGCTGTCGAGGACAATGCCCGTACGAAGGTGACACACCCTGATCCCGGCGGCGACGGCTGGGGCAGTGGCCTGCTCCCACGCTGTGCAGACTCCGGCGAGAAAATCCGTTCCGGCGTTTGCGTCCTCGTAGAGGATGTCGTCACCTCGTTCCCCGTAGTAGCCGATGGCCGATCCGCTGATGAGTGAGGCAGGTGGATCGGCTAGACCCGCGAGGGCGTTGGCGAGCAGTTCGGTGCCTTTGCTGCGACTGTCGGCTATTCGAGTCCGTTGGGCCTTGGTCCACGGACGCGCTGCGATTGGTTCTCCTGCTAGGTGAACTACCGCATCTAGGCCCTCGAATCCGGATGCATCAAAAGGCCTTGGGACTCGCAGTACCCGGTGGCCGTCGGATTCAAGGGAACGGGCTAGTGCTCGCCCGATGAAGCCGCCTGCCCCGGTAATGGCGACTTCCACGGGGTCTACTTGGAGGCGAGCAGATCGCGAATTTCGGTGAGCAGATCTTCTGTTGAGGGTGCTACCTCGTCGGTGACTTCGCCTTTGGCGCGTCGCTCAGCGAGTACCTGCATGGGCTTGACAACGAGGAAGAACACCACTGCAGAAATTGAGACGAAGCGGATGACTGCGTCGATAACGAGGCCGTAGGCGAACGTGCTGTTGTTGAGCGTGAAGGTCATGTCGGTGAAGTCCTTACCGACAATCATTCCGACGAGGGGAGTGATGAGGCCAGTGGTGATGGCGGTGACAATCGCGGTGAAAGCTGTACCAATAACCACAGCAACAGCGAGATCTACCACGTTCCCGCGCATCAGGAACTTCTTGAATTCGCTCAACATTGCTTCAGCTCCTGAAGATCAGGCTTCGGCGCTTCGGCGGCGACGGCTAGCCACCACCAAGATCCCACCAACGGTGAGAAGCGCTACGCCACCAAGGCTTAGCGGGCCAACATCGGAACCAGTGCGAACAATTGGCTCGCTGGGCTGGCTTGGTCCCGGCTGTTGGGCAGCAGCGGTGGTGGTTGGGGTGACACTCTCAGCCACAACCTCGAAGTTTGCGCTGTCAACAACGGTGCCATCGCAGATCACATCAGCACGGTAGGTGCCGGGCTCAAGGTTTGAGGGCAGGGTGATGTCCAGCGAGAAGTTGCCGTCGGCGTCTGTGGTGGCCGGGCGAGTCATGATGACGGTTCCGGTGGAAACCTGGGTGAGACGTATCTCAGCCGTGGCATCGGGCCCGCAGGAGCCAGTGATGGTGATGGTGCCACCAGGGGTAGCTGGGCTTGGCGTAACAACAACTGGGTTGTACTGGGCAGATGCGGTGCCAACAAATGCGAAAGACAAAGCTGTCAGGGCCGCCATCACCATCAAAATTCGCTTCAACATGTGCTGATCCTCCCAGCAATAAAATCTGTCACGGGAACTGTAGCCGATTGGTGAGACATTGTCATGAGTTGAACGGCCCAATAGCCACCTCAGTGGTATGAGTTGCGGCTCCTTGGTCAATCAGCACTTGCTTCGAACTGGCCTTTGAAGTGGTGGAATGGGTGACCTGGAACGTGTCTCCAAAGGGCCGGGGCTGGGGCATCAGCCGCAAGCGGTACTGATCGCCTGCGGCGACCTTGCCTCGTAGTTCAATCTCGATCGTCACTTCTCCGCCCGGTGGTATTCGTACAAATGGGGTGTCCCATGCGTGCAGACCGCGTTCTGTGGAGCGACCCATCTTTAGCTCGCGGCCATCGATAGTTGCCGTCTTCACGTCGTGTGGAGTGAGGAACGAGAACCAAGAGATGTTTGTGCCACGTGGTGCCCCACGCTGATTGGCTACTACCGCATCTGGCAGGTTGAGAGTCGGGATCTCATTTCTCGCGACGACCTTGAGGGTCGCGGCCAATTCCCCGGTTCTGGGGTTGATCTTGACTGCGTAGGTCATGTCCCGCTTGAGGTAGGCATCGAGTTTGTTGTTTCCAGCGTTCTGTTGAACAACCGCCAGAGCATCGCTACCCGGCTCTAGCCGGATCTCGCCGTCTGCTCCTAGGGACTCGAAGACCTCTTGTTCCTTGCTTCGCTGGCTCCACGCACGCAGATGCCCACCCCTAGATGCAGGGCTCATGGTTTGTGACAAGGCCCGCGGCGATGGCAGCGAGGCTTTGACAAGCGCCTCGAAGGTTGCCTTGATTGCGGCGGTCTGAATGGGATCTTGGACCCTGTCGGTAGGGAACTGGGTGTAGATGTCCCGGGTGAGGAAATCCACGGCGTTGGTAGCGGTGAGCTGGTAGTTCAGTCCCTCGACGTCCACCGGCCCGGTGAGCGACAGAAGTGCTGAGAGGCCACGAGGGTCTGCACTTATTACCCCATCTATCGGATTGCCCCCGGACTGGGGGTACAACTCGGCGAGAACCTTGGCCACCGTGGGAAAATCCGGGGACAAGGTGATGTCCTGGAGGAAATCCTGCGGTTCGAAGCGGCCGTAACGTTCCAAGAAGTCCTGGGGTCCGGTTATGGTCCGGGTTCCGGGCTCGGCTGCATCGATCAGCTCGGCGATGTTGCCTGATCTGGAGAGGTCGACCTCGCCGTTGTTGGCTATCAGCTCGGCGTAGCTGCCAATCATTCCTCCCGAGCCACGGATCTCAGCAGAGGCCAAGAAGACCACTAGGTAGCGCCTTTCGCCTTCGCCACCAAACAGGCCAGGAACCACTCCGAGCAACTCGCTGGCCAGGGCACTTTCTTTTTTGGCTTCGGTGATCTCTGCGGAGAGCTGAAGAACCCGGGAACGCAACGGTGGTGCCAGGCGGGCGTTGAGTACGTCTTGGATTTTGGCGTCAGCATCGCCGAGCGCAGCAGTTGCACGAGCGGCCGGTTCTTGAAGGGCGCTGACATGGGCCAGGTCTATTGCGCCCTCGAAGCGGAGCTTGTCGTAGTCCGCGCTCTGTGCGAGGTCGCTTCCAGCAGCGGTCACATCGAGGCCGCTTTGGATCACCGTTGAGACTGCATCTCGTTGCTGGGCAATTCCGGGAACAGCGCGTGCCCCCAGCGTTAGCCAGCCGTCCATGAGGTCCTGGGCCCGGCCGAAGTGGTCCGCTGAACTGTTGAGCGATGTCGTTGCGGACTCTCCGTCTCCATCGCGGGCGTAGTCGAGGGCAGATTCCGCGCTAGAAGCCCCGGACTTCACTGCTACGGAGGCCAGCGCGGTGGCTACACCAGTTCCAATTGCAGCAAGCACCAGAAACGCCCCGAGCGATGCAGCGGTCCACTTGGTTACCTGTCGTTGCGAACTGGGCATCCATCGAAAGCCCGAGACCATGACTGTGACGAACGCGCCAAACGCCAGATAGGGGGCAACGGGGTGGGTGGTTGGCGGCAGCCAGAATGCGGCGTTGACCATGAGGGCCACGCCCGCCGCCCCTGTGTGGCGAGGGCGACGCTTGGGGAAGGCGCTAGCTATGAATACCATGAGCGCGAAGAGCGACAGAGCCAGTGAAACCCCGCTCGACACAATGCCGATCATGAAACCGCCGGCGATCCAAGGGAGCCTGCGGGCATGGCAACCAACATGGATCACCGCCGCAGCTATCGCTGCTCGGTAGGCAACATCAAGGGCGTCGAGCCCGGTGAGTGAAACCGGCGCCAATGCTGCCGAAATCGCCCCCAATGCGGTGGCTGCTTGTCGAATCACCCGCCGATTTCTGATTTCTTGTGACCGACTAAGAGCCAAAACCTCTCCCTGCAAGCAGCCCAAGAACCCGCTCTTGGTCGAATATGGGCATAAGCGTGTGTGAGGCGATACTATCGCTGCCCGTACGCACGCGGAATTCATGGGAGGAGGGCGCGTGGAAACAGACAAGAACTCGATTCGTGATGGACGCCCTCGTTGGATGGTGGATTCA
>JAGQSI010000137.1 GCA_020439605.1 Acidimicrobiales bacterium
GCGGCCGGGACCGACCTCGAACTCGACCTTCTGTCCCTCTTCCAGGTTGCGGTAGCCGCTGCCCGCGATCTGGGAGAAGTGGACGAAGATGTCCTCGGAGTTGTCGTCACGGCTGATGAAGCCGTAACCCTTCTCGGAGTTGAAGAACTTCACGGTGCCTGTTGCCAAGGTATTTCTCTCTCTGCTTATTTCGAGCTAGTCCGTGCGACGTGCTCGGGCCATAGCGTACGTCAACTCGCGAGGCAAGGTGACTATTTCTTGGTTTTGGTTACCGAGCACCCCTATGGGCTCGCCCGGCTGGTCGGCCTGGTGAAAGCCGCCAGCAGAGCTCATTGCGGACCGTTCAACCTGGCTCATCCTGTCCGAGCTGAGCCTGTACCAGCTCAACCCGTGTAGGTCGGCTCGGCCGATATTGGCTCCGCTGGGACCGGCGACGGGGGCAGAGGGTAGGTGTTTTCTATCGGGGCAGCGGTTGGGATAGTTGGGTCAGATGGGGCCGTCGTTACTGTCGGGCCCGGTGGTGTGGACTCAGGGAAGGGCACTGTGACGCCGGGGCCGATTCCTCCCGAGAGCACCTGGAGGCCCCACGGCGGCGAAGCATTCACCAGGCGCCCCGCGATACATTCAACCGTCACCGGCCGGATGGTCGCGCCGGACTTGTGTGCGGTGAGCGTGTAGATGCCCGGGGTGACATTTACGAAGGTGACGCCACCGTCTGCGGTGGTCTCTTCGAGAGCGCGGTCGGGCCAGATGAGTTCAGCGTGGCTGCCATTGAAGTAGATAGGGGTGGCACCCTGGGCGGGCGTTGGTGAGATGGTCACCGTGGCTCCGGGCTCGCCGTGGGTGCCATCTGGTGCGCCGACACCTAGCGAGTAGCCCTCTCGGGTAACCGTTGCCGCTATGTGGCAAAGGCTCGGGTCGGTTTCGACGTCGAGGAGAGTTTCGAACAGCCTGATGAGACTGTGGGCGGGGGACTGGAACGTGACATCGGTGAGGTCATGGTCCACGTCGGTGAACCTGGCTGTGTGGATCGGGTAGCGGACTTCGTTGCCGTCCATCGCAAAGGTCACGTCGAATCCTGCTGGTATGGCTTCGATGCGCCATCGTCCGCTGGAATCGGTTACAGCGGAGAGTTCCGGGTACTCGATCAAGTAGACGGTGAATCCCGCAACGGTGCCACCACCGGGTCCAAACGACCACAGTCTTCCTTGCGCCGTGACTGTGTCTCCGGGCGCGGCGGTAGCGACCTGCGCTGAGACAGCGACCTGCGCGGTGGTGGTTGCCACAACCAGAGCAACCACGGCGACCACTGCACTCACCGCCGAGTAGACCCTTCGAGTCGTTCCTTGCATGGGTGCTCCCGCTGAGAGTCGCGCAACTTCGAACTTGGTCACGAACCACGCCTTCGCGATCGTGTCCGGAGGGTCAAGGAGATTCGTACCGCCAACGCCACTATTGGTGCGATTTCGGTACGAACCCCTGAACCCCGGGGTTCAGGTCAACTGAACCCCTTGTGGAGGCGCCGCCGGGAATCGAACCCGGGTACAGGGCTTTGCAGGCCCTTGCCTAAGCCACTCGGCCACGACGCCAGAGGCGGTTACCCTAGCGGACGCGAAGGCCGTACTGTGATTCCGATGTCGGGCTTGGAAGCTGCTCTAGTCTTCGCAGCGGGATTCGCCTGTGGGGTGGTAAATGCAATTGCTGGCGGTGGCTCTTTGATCCTTTTCCCGGCATTGGCAGCTACGGGTATGGGCACGCTCAGCGCAAATGTCACCAACTCGGTTGCGACTTGGCCCGGCTATCTCGGAAGTGTCTGGGGCTTTCGCAAAGAACTCGAGGGCAAGCATCGCTTCTTGATGCCGTTGGCTATGGCCACAGTGGTTGGCTCGGTGATCGGTTGCTGGTTGCTTCTTTCTACCTCCACCGAGATGTTCGACCAGATCGTGCCGGTACTAGTCCTCGCAGCAGGGGCGCTCGTCGCAGTACAGCCACGACTGTCGGCCCGGGTGGCTGCTGGGGAGGGAAGATCGCGGCGCGCCAAGATTGTCCAGCTGATAGCGATAGGCGCCGCTGCTGTATATGGCGGGTACTTCGGCGCTGCGCTAGGCGTCATCTTTCTCGGAGTACTGGGGCTCACCGTTGGGGGCTCGTTACGAGAACTGAATGCACTTAAAGCTGCTCTTTCGCTGATTGACGCAACAGTAAGCGTGGTGGCCTTCTCGGCCTTTGGCCCAGTCAGGTGGGGTGCAGTTCTTGTTGCAGCGCCAGCTGCGCTCATCGGCGGCTACGTGGGAGCACGACTGGCCCGCCGGATCGACCCTGACCTGCTTCGGATTCTGGTGGTGGGGTTCTCGGTGTTGGTGGCGGTGGCGTTGTTCGCCACCTGATTGTTCGCCACTCGATTGTTGGTCAACTGCTGGTGCAGAGCACCACGACATTGGAGTACTGCTCAAACGCCTTGGAGTTGGTCTTGAGCGAGTCTGTGGTGGAGAGCGCAGCCATAGTTGGTTGGTCCAAGGCGTTGAGAATGCAATCTGCATGCTTCTGGGAGAAGGTGTCATTGAGGCGGGTCTCAACCTGCTCGCGTTGAATCTCAGCTTCGGTTGGGGGGTCACCAGCACATCCGGCAAGGACCAGCACCAGCGCCGAGAGGCTCACGATCAGCCGTGATCTCTTGTTGGTTCGTGGTCTCAACCCAGCCATGGTTCAATCCTCGCGCAACCAGAGCACAAGAGGAAGACAGGTCTGCTGATGCCCTTGAAGCTCCATCAGTTTTGCGTTGGGAGTCCCCATAGAGTGAACTTGTAGGTCACGTGTCTGTCACGCGAAGGGGTTCCAGACCGCTCATGGCTATCGAAGTTGAAACCAAGGACTGTACGCAGCTCGGAGATTTAGAGCTTGCGGAGATGGCGGATCTATGCGCGGATGGGCCGCTGCGATTTGAGGTCGGGACGCTGTCCAAGGCCGCCGAGGGGTGGGTCCTGGTATCGCTGGCACGCGAGGCCGGCAAGCTCAAGGGCTTCTCCTACAGCACCCTCGAGCGCATTGGTGGTACGCCGAGCGTGATCGTCGGGCTGGCGTCCGTTAAGCGCACGGCGAAGCGAGACACCGTGCTTCGTGCGATTGTCGCGGACCAGATGCGTCGAGCCGTCATGGCGTTCCCCGACGAGGACGTACTTGTTGGCACCCGCTTTGCCACTGTCTCCGGCTATGACGCGTTCCGCACGCTGGTGGACATCGTGCCACGGCCCGATTACATCGCCACCGGCGAGGAGCGGGCATGGGGCCGGCGTCTGGCAAAACGGTTCGGTATCGGTGCGAACCGCTATGACGAGCGAACCTTTGTTGTTCGTGGAGATGATTCGCATCCCGAGGTGCTCGACCATGAGAGCCTCAAGCCCGAAAAGGTTGAGTGCTACTCGGAGTTCTTCGCTGCGGTGGACGAAGTTCGTGGAGACGCTCTCATCGCCTTTGGCTGGGCAACAGCTGACGATTTGCTCAAACTGGCCTGAGCACGGACCTAGGGTTTCCTAGGTGGAGCTTGATAGAGCCATCAGAACGCGCCGGATGGTGCGGTCTTTCAGCGATACGCCGGTAACGCCAGATGTGGTGGACAATCTGGTGGACCTTGCACGGCGAGCTCCGAGTGCCGGCAATGCTCAGGGTTGTCGGTTCCTGGTACTGGACACTCCCGGCGACGTAGATCGGTACTGGGCCAGGACCCTCGACCCGGATCGCCGGGCCAGTTTCAGATGGCAGAGCCTGGTCACAGCGCCCGTTCTCATCGTTGTTGCAGTGCGCCCCGAAACCTATGTGGAGCGATACGCCGAAGCCGATAAGGCCCATACCGGTTTGGGAGAATCCGAGGGCTCGTGGCCGGTGCCCTACTGGTGGGTGGACGCCGGCGCAGCTATCGAACACATTTTGTTGGGTGCAGTGGATGCAGGTCTGGGGGCGTGCCTCTTCGGGTTGTTCGCCCATGAGGCAGCGGTAGCTGAGGAATTCGGTGTGGACCCGCGCTGGAGACTCGCTGGGACAATCGCCATTGGTCACAGGGCTGCGGATTCTCCCGGGAGATCTTCGTCTCGGGAGAGGAGACCGCTGGGTGAGGTGCTCATGAGAGGCAACTGGAAAAGCTGACGGCCATCTGATTTAGAGATGCAAACTATTGCTAAATCAGAAGTGACGATAATCACATGACGATTGGGTTACGAAATCGTCAGTTATGTGACATACTGATGCTCCCTTCAAGCACACGGTGTTGGACGCCGTCCCCGTGTGCCCCCTCTCCCTCAAGGAGCTTCACCCATGACAACCACTCCTGCGCGCCGTGAGCGCGAAGACCATCCCCCGAGTACCGCCGGCACGTCGTGGCGGCGTGCCCCTCGCCAGCGCGTAGTCGCTGGCCTGCTCTTGTTGGCAGGATTCGCATTCGCTGCACCGATGGTAGTTGCAGCAGACCCGGCCGAGGCCCCGGCCGTAGAGGTGTCGCAGAAGACATCGATCCCAGAGGCCGAGCCCGCCAAGGCGATCAGCGTTGGCGACGATTACCGAGACTCGGGAGCCTTTGGCCGAATTGGAGACGCCACCGAGCTCTCCGCTCTGCTCGTTGCGCGTTCGGCCAACGAAGTGGATCTGGCCCCGCTCCCAACCACCACAACCACCGCAGCCCCCACGACCACGGTTGCGCCTACCACGACGGTTGCACCCGCACCCGCACCGTCGGCGCCTGTGGCAGCCCCGGCTCCCGCTGGTGGCCGTTGCGGTGGCGACCTGCCGCCCTGCTGGGTTATGCAGCGTGAATCTGGAGGCAATATCCATGCCCAGAACCCCCACTCGTCGGCATCTGGCAAGTGGCAGTTCATCCGCTCCACATGGGCTGGCTATGGCGGCTACGCCGAAGCCCACCTGGCTCCTGAATCCGTTCAGGATGCAAAGGCCCGTGAACTCTGGGCCGGTGGCTCAGGCTGCGGTCACTGGAGCGCCTGCTAAGCAGGTTGGCCCGTGTGACCTGACGTCACGAAGTAACCAATGAGGCCCGGATCCACACGGAT
>JAGQSI010000138.1 GCA_020439605.1 Acidimicrobiales bacterium
CAGAGATGGCCACTCGAAACATGTTGGGGATGGCGGTGATCGAGGCTCTCGACGAGTTGAACGATCGAGAGAAGGAAGTTGTGCGGATGCGCTTTGGGCTCGACGACGGCCAAGCGCGCACCCTCGAAGAAGTTGGAAAGGCTTTCGGGGTGACCCGTGAGCGGATTCGCCAGATAGAAGCAAAGACGCTGGCTAAGCTGCGCAACCCGAATCGCAGCCAAAAGCTCCGTGACTACCTAGAAAATGATTGATTCACGGTTTCTGGCTTAGTGGTGAAGCCCCAACGCTGCTAGGTTGACCCCTCGCCTTCGGGGGTAGCTCAGCTGGCAGAGCAGCTGACTGTTAATCAGCGGGTCGTGGGTTCGAGCCCCACCCCCCGAGCCACGAGAACGCCGGCCTGATCAGGCCGGCGC
This sequence comes from Acidimicrobiales bacterium, assembly GCA_020439605.1. GTDB lineage: Bacteria > Actinomycetota > Acidimicrobiia > Acidimicrobiales > Iamiaceae > Aquihabitans. The sequence goes on from JAGQSI010000138.1 coordinate 414, forward strand.
TTCTTCGTTTTCTGGCCGGTAAGGTCAGTTGATGGACGTGACGCCCATGTTCCCGCTGAGTGGAGTATTGCTACCCCGCATGGTGCTGCCTCTACAGGTGTTCGAGTAGCGTTACAAGGCGCTCATGGATGCCTGTATGAGCGGTGAGCGGCGTTTTGGTGTCACATTGATCGAGCGGGGCAGCGAGGTGGGAGGTGGCGATATTCGGGCTATGGCCGGGACCATGGCCGAGATCATGCGTGCTGAACAGTTGGACGATGGCCGCTGGAACATATTGGTGGTTGGGGCTGAGAGGATCCGGGTGCATCAATGGCTCAACGATGATCCCTACCCCCGCGCACAGCTAGAGGCGTGGCCAGACTCGCCGTGGGACCAGTCGGCCGAGGTCCAAGGAGATGACGTGGTCAGGAAACTCCGGCATGTGCTGGTGCTTGCAGTCGAGGCCGGCTTGAAGGCTGATCCGATGGTGGAGCTCGACGATGACCCGACCGAGCTGAGCTATCAGATTTCGATCCTGGCACCTTTTGGGGCATTGGACCGACAGCGGCTCCTCGTTGCCCCCGGCCCTGTCGAACGCCTAGCTCTGGCTATGGAACTGCTGGACGAGCAGGAAGACATTCTGCGGGCACGTCTGGCCTGAACCGAAGTGGGATCGGCTAGATCGACTCGATTGTCTCGGTTGGTGGTTCACGAAACCCTTGGACGCCTGTGCCGGCAAGGGTCTGAGGGGCGTGCTATCAGGGTTTGCACACGATTCGGCGTATACCTTCCACACGGTTTGCGCCGAGCGAGCGGGTTATGTCTACCTGTGAGTTGTTCTCTGATTGTTGAGCAAGACGCAATAGGCCCCCGCAAGACGGGGGCCTATTGTTTATGTCGATAGCAGCTCTCTTGGAGTGATTTTGTGCCGAGGTGCGCTGCGCTGGCCTTGGCAGCGGATCGGTGCCGCCCGACTGAGGGTCAGCAGCACCCCAGTTTCGTGATCCGCCGGAGTCGTCGAGATGTGCGATAGCCCACCGTTACGGTGACGGAGGCATCCTCCGATCGAACAGATCAGCGGTCTTAGACGGCTTCAACGAAGCTTACGCGGTACCTTCGACCGTAACGTCCCTGTTCCACGGCCAAGACAGTTGCGTCATGGCAGAGGCCCCCTTCGTCCCGAAGGGCAAAGTGGGCTCCTAGCGGAAGAGGGCCATCGTCGAGTTGTGCGTCACCGATGTAGGCAACTCCACACGATCGTTCAAGAGGACCTAGTTCAACGTCAACCGTGGTAACCGTTGTAAACACGAGACACCTCCGTTCTCATAGTCATGGTATCGGTACCCAGGATCGAGCACACGAATCTTAGCTAGATCGGTCGTGGTTCACCGAGCAGACGCAGAAGCTGTTCAAATGCTGGCCTGACCTTGTCTCTCGCACATTTCCGTTCATTCTTGCTGCCGGTCGAAAGTGTACGCAGGCACAGTTCTCCCTTGGTGACCACCACATCGAAATGTACCTCGTTCCTGGGGTCGGGTACACCGTCCTGGTAGACCGCCGTCGGCCATATCTCAAACCCCGCGTCCAATAATACTGTTGCTTCAGCTAGACGGTAGGTTGAATAGTGCGTTCCTTCGGCCAAGCGTGCAGGTGTCCAATCGTCAATGACGGCGAAACAACTGAGCGGAAGAATTTCCGTTTCCCGGTCGAACCCGGCAGCTTCGACCACGTCCTCGTAATACTCAGCTGAGGCGGCGCAGGACTTGATGACAGCATTCAGGTCGGCAACTTCAAATCTGAGGACATCTAGAACGCTCCGTTTGCCTAACTGGTGGCCGTCAGTTCGCCACCGAATTTCACTTGCCAAGCGACAACTCCTTTCTCAGTAACGCCACGACCCGCTCCGCAGTGTACGGTTCGTGCTTAGCAAAGGTCGGCAAGGTTCTTACCGACCATCTGTCGACTCCTGCCGGTCCGAACGATACCGGGAGACCCGAAACAGGCCACCACCATTGAGAAATACCCCGGTGGTGTTGCGTCGCATCGTCGTGCGACCCGCAGCGTCCGATGACGCCGAAGCATCCCTGGCGGGTATCGATTCACTTCTCAGCTCTGGTATCCCGGTTGCGAAAGCGATCGTCTAATCTCACACAAAGCCGACAGACGATGGGCAACGAAACTTCGTGACCGTCAGGTCGAACAGGTCATACACATGACGCCGCTGAACACGGACGACTCGACTACAACGGCATAGCAATGATCGACGGCGCCCCGCACTGCCCATCGATCCCCGCGACCGCACCCACGGCATGCAGCCAGCGCACTATCGAACTCCCAGAGGAAGCACAAGGCAAGCTGCGGCAACGCAACCGTTGGGGCACCAGCGAATGGATCACCGAATACAACCGGCGCACCTACATCGAAGGCACCGCCGGGGTCACAGACGCGCCCCGGAACGCCACGAAACCCCGCCCTCGATGACTCAAAGACGGGGTTTCGTGAACACACGATGCACACTTTCGTGAAACACCCTCGGTGGGGCGAGTGGGGTTCGAACCCACGACCCGGGGATTATGAGTCCCTTGCTCTAACCACTGAGCTACCGCCCCGAGATACAAGATCATGGCAGGTTAGGGGGGCTAGCTGTCCATCCAGAGCGGGGCATGCTCCAGCAAGAAGCCACTGACTTGATGGCAGCGGTCCAAAACGTCACACAAGATGTCTTGTTGGCCTATGTAGACCGCAGCGAGCGAAACCTCTACCCGTGCAACGATTCCTACGGTTCGCTCGGCTCCGTCTGTCACAGATGCGTAGGAGTCGATAGCGGATACCTCTAGTGGCAGATCTGGTCCGCCGATTCCAGCTAGATCTGTTGCCAACAGCAAGAGATCTGGGCCGTTGACCAGCGGTGGCATGCCCCAGTTGAAATGCAGAGGGAACCGGTGCAGGTCCGGTGGTTCTGGCTCGTCGTCTTCTTCTTCTAGCTCCAGAACAAGATCCTCAAATGACAACATCACCCGAGGATCAACCTCGAGAGCTAGATGCAGGTCTAGCGGGCCGCCACATGCGTAGTCGGGGTGGAGGTCAACCTCCCATGCCTGACGTAGCGAATACGTCTCTACGAAGTGACGTTCATCGTGAACGTGAAAGCCATGGTCCATTGCATGGCTCTTCAGATCTGCGATGAAACCTGCGACATCGATGACCGCCACTGGCGCTCCTAGCTTGGCGTGAGAAATCTTGGGCCTCAAGACTGCCACGTCCGCGCCGCTAGCACCATGGTTGCTACCGTCGAGGCTCATGTCTTGGCTTGCTGGAGATGAAGCATCGCTGCTCTCGGTCTTGGCTGAGGCCGCCGACGCCATCGCCGAGGCACTCGCCGGTACCGATGACTGGGGTGAGACCGGCCACAAGCGCGGCGAACACCACAGCGATCTTGCTACTGACGCTGCGGCGCTTGGCGTTCTTGGTGCTGCTGGATTTGGTGTGTTGAGCGAAGAGAGCGGGCACACTTGGCCAGAAAGGGCACTAACAGTGGTGCTCGACCCGCTCGACGGTTCTACCAATGCGTCACGGAGGATGGGGTGGTGGGCCACAAGCCTGTGCGCTGTTGATGCCGGCGGACCCCTAGCGACCTTGGTTGTCGATCTTCGTCACGGCACCCGATACGAGGCTGTGCGAGCACGAGGCGCCAGACGCGATGGTGAGGCGATCAAGGCATCTGGTTGTGTGTCTCTTGATGCAGCGATTGTTGGACTCAACGGGGTCCCCGCGGGTCATGGTGGCTGGGCGCAGTACCGGGCGTTTGGCGCTGCTGCGCTGGATCTGTGTGCGGTAGCCGACGGCACCCTCGATGGCTATCTCGATGCCACCACCGATGAGCTAGGAGTCTGGGACTACCTAGGAGGACTGCTGATGTGTCAAGAGGCCGGCGCGATTGTTGGCGACGCGTTTGGCCGGGACCTGCTCACCCTCGACCATGGCGAGCGTCGCACGCCGGTGGCTGGGGCCACAGTGCAGCTTCAAGCGCAGTTGCGGGACCTGCATCCTTCCAACAAATAGGGGAGCGGTTTGCGCCCTGTGGGTCCTAGGCTTCTCGCTGATGCGCGACGACCTCTACCTGTCTATGTTGCGGACCTACCGCAAGATGCCCACGTGGGCTCGTCGTCGTGCCGTGCGCACCATTGCTCCCTCGTTCACGGTTGGTGCAATGTGTTTCATCGAACGCCCCGACGGTCGGCTGTTGCTGGTCCGTCACGCATACCGGAACCGGTGGGGTGTGCCCGGGGGTCTACTCAATCGTGGCGAAGAAGCAGCAGACGGCGCGATCCGCGAGGTGGCCGAAGAAGTGGGCCTACGAGTGGAACTGATCGGCGAACCTCGAGTGGTTGTGGATCCACAGCCCCAAAGGGTGGATCTGATCTTTCGTGCCCGCCCTGCCCATGGCACAGATCCCGACGCCGTGAAGCCCGGATCTCCCGAGATAGTCGAGGTTGGATGGTTCGGCCGTGACGAATTGCCTGAGCTCCAACACGAGACAGCCTCAGCATTTGTGATGCTTGCCAGAGCAACAAGTGATGATCTGAGTTCTCTGCGATACC